>JAFVCR010000186.1 GCA_017479035.1 Kiritimatiellia bacterium
CCATGCAAACCGGTGCGATTCTTTGGAGATTGAAGTTGTTTTTTGCTTGCAGGGGTGGTGTTGTTATGCTATAATGCCATTAAAAATGTGGGGGAGTGTATTTAGGAGGAATCGAAATGAATAGGAAAATACTGTCTTTTGCGTTGGCGCAAGCGGCGGCAATACTTGCCGCACGGGGCGCGATTGCACCCAATGCCGTCTGGAACGGAGATTTCCCCACCTCCGCCTCCGCCACCAGGGGCACCATAACGCTTGCGCTGAACGGCAATACTTCGGACGGCGCGGCTATCACGATAGGTGCATCGGCAACTGGCGGCGTTACTCTCACCAATTCCTCGGCAACAAAGATGCTCGCGGCGGTAATGGGGGTTTCGTCCGCCACGGTTCCCGGCGATGGCACGCAACGGATTATATCATCACGCGGTAACAATACCAACGATCGTACCGCCGTGGCGGTGAAGAACGATGGCACCACCACCGGCTATTGGGGAGACAGCGAATTCAATAGCGGTGCGCAAGATGGTACGACAGCCACTACTGGGAGCTATTCGTCCAGCGGAGAATTGCAGTATCTCGCCGGCTGGTACACTCCTAACGGCGGCACCAAGGCATGGCTCGACGGCACGATGATCTATCAGTATACAGGCTTGAAATCCGCCAACGACAACGCGCAGGGGTTGAGCCTTCTCGGTAAATGGACTAGCAACGACCAGCAAATGGCCGGTGCCCGTATTTCGTTCATAGCCGTGTTTTCCGACACGTCCACCACCGAGAGCGACATCCGTACGTGGTCGTTCGTAGATACGCAACTTACCAAGACCGGTACTTCGCTTGCCGATGCCGATGCCAACACTGGCGTGAACTTCTCCGGCAGCGAGACGCTTTCGGCTCCTGCCACGGCGGCGGGCGTGTTCGTGCAATCCGGCGAGGACAATTCAATAACGGTTAACGGCAAAGACAACACCCTCACGGCGCAAGTCCTATATGTGGCCACCGGTGCAAAGTTGACCGTAAATGCAACCAATGTCACGGCAGAGGATCTCATCGCCGCGTGCGAAGATGCCACCGGAACTGGCGCGATAAAACTAATCGATGCGGTAGTGGGCAACAATGGCACGATTGAAGTGACCGGCGTACCCGCCAATCAAGATGGCTACACGTTCGGCTACAGCATTGCCGACGGCGTGGCACTCACCGTCACAGAGGCGTATTCGCGCGATTACAGCATCAGCGTTACCGGCAACGGCGTATGGTCCACCAAGGAAAACATAGAAGAAACCGGAACGTGGCAGGACAGCCAACTCTCGTGGATGACAATCGCCAACGAAGCCGAGGCGATATTGACGTTCGATAGTGCCGTGAGCGCTGGCTATGCAACCTTGAACGGCCCCGGTGCGATCACGCTCGTTAACGGCGCAGGTGCGGCCGTCAACATTGCGAGGCTTGCATTCAGCGATACGTTTGGCGGCTTGACGCTTGAAAACTTTACCACGCTGCCGGCATTCTCCAACAATACGCTTGATATAGATACCATATCGTTCACGGGGACTGCAACGCTGGCCGATGTTCCCGCGCCTATCGGCGGCCAGGCTACGATTAACGGCTCGAGCGTCGATTACCTCGGCACGTTCAACATCAGCCAGCCCATAGCCGCAGGAAAGAGTGTTAACGTGCGCGGCAACAAGAATATCGTCTTCGACACTGCGGACCAGACGTTCGAGCGCATGGTGCTGGTGCAGTATGCGAACAATGCCACCCAGACGGTGACGCAAAACGGCGGCACCATCAATATCACCAGCACGGGTTCTGTGGAAAGCAGCGGCAACAATACCGCGCCGCTTTTGATAGGCCACTACCAGAACGGCAGCGCAACGCTGAACACCTTGGGCGGCGAGATGATACTTGCGGGTGCGGCGCGGCTTGGCTGGAACAGCTCCGGCACATGGAACATCGGCGGCGGCGAAACGGCGGCGCGTGTGGCCACGCAAGGCATCCGCAGCGGCGCGGACGGACACGGCGGCGTGGGAACGCTCAACCTCAAGCCGAACGGCACGCTTGATTTGACGGGTGATCGCGGCATCGAGTTCATGAGCACATCTAGCGTGCTGAACCTTGCCGGCGGCACGATAAACGCCAAGGCAAACACCAAAATCACCGATGCGGGGGCGTTCACGCTTGCGGAAGGAACCACCTCCTACATCAATATCGATGCGGGCAAAACGCTTGCGCTGAACAATTCGCCGACAGGCACGGGCAGTCTCGTAATCGGCGGCAACGGCACGCTTGCGCTCGGCTATTTGCGCGACCTCCCCCGGAACGTGACGGTGGCGGATACCGTTACAGTGTCCATCTCCGCTATTGCCGAAGACGGCGGGAATGCAATATATGTAGGCGGAGCGGGCATTTCCGTGGCGGTTGTGCTTGGCAATGGTTCCACGCAGACGTTTGTTTCCGGCGAGGACGGCTTCGTGGCATATCCTGTGCAAGTAGCAGGCACTGCCGCATGGCTTGCATACGAATTCGATTATGAAGCGGGCAACACTGCCAAGACCGGTTTTGAGAATTCCGGGTACGAAACAGGCATGAACATGAGCGCTGATTATATGGGCGGCACACTCATCGTGGGCGAGGATGCTTTCACCGATGACGGCATGCTATACACATACGCGCATCCATTCAAAAGCGGCCTTTCACTGCCGGTGGAGTGGTCGGCGGCGGTGAGGTGCACGGTGCCGAAATACAAGTATGCGGCTGTGATAACATTCGGCTCCAACGGTGACGGCGTGATCGGCCTCGTGGCGGGCGAAGAGGCCAATACCATGCTGCTAGTGCGCACTACGTCCACTCTCAAAACCATAGCGGAAGGCAACGGCACGATACTCGCATCGGCAAAAGTCTCCAACGCCTATTCTTCGCAGCATCTGTTCGTATTCACGAAGTCCGCAAGAGAGGTGAACGTGTATTGCGACGGCAAACTGATTGCGAAGTACGACAGCGCCGAGGACATCTCGTTTGGCAGCACCGGCTTTCAGATCGGCTCGGTTCTGTCGGGGGTCTCTGGCATGAACATCGTGCGCTTTGCAAAGGGCGAGGCTGCGGCGAACACGCTTTCGGAAGAAGACCAGAAAGCGGCGCGGATCGACAGCGTGCGTCTCTACAAATGCGTGTTGAGCACGGATGCAATCGCCGCGCTCAAGGAGGAATTCCCATACGTTTCCGAAAACGGCCTTTCCACTAGAACGCTTGGCGATGGCGACACGGCATGGGAGCAGCCAGGCAAATGGAACGTGCAGAACTTCGGCGATGCGAGCGCGACTTCCTCTTCCGCGCCGATTGCAGGGTCTGTGGTGGAGATTGCCGCAGCCGGAGAGAATGCGATTGACGTAAACCTTGCGGCGGATACGGATTACGAATCCATCGCAATCACGGGCGGCGGTTCTCTTACGCTTTCGCCCGCATCGAACACTTCCGGCAAAATAACGGCTTCCTCCGTGGAGATTGCGGCGGATGTAACGGTTCTGCCAGGCACGGTGGATTTTAGATCGACTCCCATAACCATTGCCGATGGCAGTAAACTCTTGTTCGACTACTCCGGCTACACGCTTGGTGGCAACGGGCGCGGTGCTGCGGTGGTTGAGGAACTGACGGGGCTTGTTTCCGGCGGCGGCGCGATTGACATCATACCTCCTGCTGCAGCGGGCATCACGGCGGATCTGTCGTTCGATTCCACGGCGGGAATCTGGATCGTGACGATTTCCAGCGACCACGCTGGCGAAGACGTTTACTGGACGCATGGAACCACCGTGCTCAATATCGATACCAAGGTTACGGTCTCCGGCGAGCAAGTCTATCCTTTCGCGGACGACACCATCATCTTCAACGGTGCCGAAACCGTTGCCATTGCGGACGGCGGCAACAACGCTGCATCGTTTGCCGCGCTCGATTTGTGTGCCGGTGCAAGCCTCACGCTGGAGGGCGGCAAGCTGGCAAACCGCACGATCATCCTTTCCGGCGGCGTGCTTGATTGCAGCGGCACTACAGAAGTGGAAGGTACGTTGACGCTCCGCGCCGATACCGATACGAGCGTGTTTGCAACTGCGGCACCTGTCTTTGCCGACGGCTCGACACTCGTGATAAACGGTGGTACGGTGACCATCGCACACGATGCAGAACTTCCCAACGTGTCCGGCACGGGCACGTTGTACATCCCGGCCGGAGTCAGCGTAACCACGACAGGCGAAGTGAATATCGTTGTTGCGGGCGAAGGGCGGTTCATACCTGAAGTTCTGCCTGCGGCTGGCGCGACCACTGCGGCGTTGCAAAATGCCGCTGCATGGAGCGGCACTGTGGTGCTCACCGGGCTTGAGCTCGATGATGATAGCGACTTGGGACTTTACGGCAACAGTGATTCCTTTCTCGAAATGACCGACTGCAACGGGTATGTGGGGCACAATACAGTCGTCGCTCCAAAGCTTACGCTTGCGGACGGAAATGCCGCCGCGTTGAACATCGCAAACGGATATAGCGGCAATCTCAACACATTTAGGTACATTACTGGGTCTGGCACGTTGAAAGTCACCAAGCCTAGCGGCAATCCGCGCGAACGCATCGTAGTGCAGGATGCCACCACCTTCACGGGATCGGTTCTTGTAAACGAGAACAATGCGGGTGCATATTACGGTGTGTATTTCGGCGAGGCGATACCCGAAACGGTTGAAGATATGGATGGCAAGATTGTGATAGATGCTGCGGCAACTGTCAAACTCGGTGCCGATGCGCGGTGGTATGCCAACACGGGCATTGAAGTGTACGGGCGCATCGACACGCTCGGCGGTACGCTTGCCGGCACGGTGGACTTCGGCGAAAGTGCAGTGGTGAACTGGATTGGCGCGCCTGTTGCCAATGGCGCGAAAGTGAAGGTGCTCGGCTTCGACAAGGCTTCCGCGTCCGGATACGAAAACGTCACTATCCTGGTGGATGGCGAGGAGACGGATTTGAACGTTACGTTTGCCGATGATGGCATTTACCTCAAAGGCAAGGGAGACGGTCTTTCCGTCCGCATCAGGTAAGCGGGCGGCACGGATGGCGAAATGCCGGGAAAACGGGGCGGACGGTGCATGCGAGGCTCTCTCGGGAGCGAGGCATGCGGCTGTTCGCCCTTTTCTTGGCTGCGGAATGTATGATGGCACACACGGCGAAGAGGTTTGATGATGCGTAAAGGTATAATTCTTGCGGGAGGAGCCGGGACGCGGTTGCATCCGCTAACGCGGGTGGTGTCCAAACAACTGCTGCCGGTATACGATAAACCCATGATATTCTATCCGCTCTCGGTGCTGATGCTTGCGGGCATACGCGAGGTGCTTGTGATCTCCACGCCGCAGGATCTGCCGATGTTCGAGAGGCTTTTGGGCACGGGCGAGGACATCGGCATGCGTTTTTCCTACAAGGTGCAGGAGACGCCTAACGGCTTGGCGCAGGCATTCGTGCTAGGGCGTGAATTCCTAGGCGGGGACGACGCATGCCTCGTTTTGGGAGACAACATTTTCTATGGTGCCAATCTGCCGCATCTGTTGAAAGACGCATCTGCATCGTCCGCGCCTACGATATTCGGCTATCGCGTGTCCGACCCGGAACGCTACGGCGTGGTGACGTTCGATGCTTCGGGCAAGGTGGTGGATTTGGAAGAGAAGCCGGCAAATCCCAAATCGAACTATGCCATACCCGGCATATATTTCTATCCAAATGACGTGGTGGAAATCGCCGCGCGGCTGAAGCCGTCTGCAAGAGGCGAATACGAGATAACGGACGTAAACCGCGAGTATCTGCGGCAGGGCAGGCTGCAAGTGCGCGAGATGGGGCGCGGCTACGCATGGCTCGATACGGGTACGCACCAGTCGCTTGCAGATGCCACGAATTTCGTGCGCGCGATAATCGAGCGGCAGGGGCTACAGATGAGCTGCATCGAAGAAATCGCATATTCAAAAGGCTGGATAGATGCGGCGCAGCTAGCGCGCATCGCGGCATCATACGGCAAATCCACATACGGCACATATTTGAGAAACCTTGTTGGAGCCGCACTATGAAAGTGATGCTCACGGGCGGGAAGGGAATGCTAGGGCGCACTCTGGCAAAAGAACTGCGCGGATTTGAAGTGGTGCCTACCGATTTGCCGGATTGCGATATTTGCGATCTAGCAGCGATAACGGCTAGGGTTTGTGAAATCAAGCCGGATGCGGTGGTGCATTGCGCCGCGATGACGCAGGTGGATCTTTGCGAAAGCAACATGGAGAAGGCCTTTCGCATCAATGGGAAGGGCACGGCAAATGTCGCCTACGCCTGTAAAAAGGCGGGTGCGCGGCTCATTGCAATTTCTACCGACTACGTCTTCCCCGGAGACGGCACAGGTGCCTACTCCGAAAGCGCCATCGCAACTGGCGGTGCAACGGTTTACGGACGCTCGAAATTCGCGGGAGAAAATGCCGCGCGAGAGATACTGCCCACTTGCGTAATCGCACGCATCGCATGGCTTTATGGCGCGGGCGGCCCGAGTTTTGTGCACACGATGCTTTCGCTTGCCGACAAGGGATTGAAGGAAATAAAAGTTGTGGACGACCAGCGAGGAAACCCCACAAGCACGCTTGCAGTGGCGCGCGCACTGTGCGGAATTCTCGGCGACAGGCGGCTTGAAGGGATTTTCCACCTCACGTGCGAGGGCGAGGCTACATGGTGCGATTTCGCCCGCGAGATATTCCGCCTCGCCAAACGCGATGTGCGCGTTTTACCATGCACCACGGCGGAGTTCCCGCGTCCCGCGCCGCGCCCGGCAAATTCATGCCTTGCAAAAGATTCTTTGCGCAAGGCGAATCTCCCGCAGATGCCGCATTGGAAAGACGCGCTCGCAGAATTTTTTGCTGCGGGGATTTAGTATTCCAAAACGCCGCCGCCAATGGTTTCGCGGAGGAGGCTGTCCCCCGGGACGGACGAATCGGGTTGCGGGGCAAAGTGTGCAAACTTGGCGGCAAGCGCACGCGCGGCCGGCAGCGATGCGGCTTCCTCCAGCAGCGGCAATGCGTGCTTGGCGGTGATGTGCGGCTCGTATGCCAGGGCGGTATTGAATACCGCATCGGCATAGCGGCGCGTGGGATTTATCCATTTCTCCTCGCCTTCGAGGACGAACGGCCACGCCGCAAAAGTTTCCTGCGCGGACGATGCCCGGTGTGCGCGGTCGCGCACGAGCCGGCGCACGAGCCGTATCTCCTCCGGCGTGAACGGTTCCGGCGCGGTGAGGACATTGATGTAGACGCGGAACTTGCAAAGTTCGTCCATGCCCTCTGTGAGTATCGGATTGAGCGCATGGATGCCTTCTAGGACTATCACTGAAGAAGGCGGCAGCGAGACGGGTTCCGGGGAGTCGAACCCTTCGTGGCGGCGGAAGTCGAACTTGCGGAGGGTGGCGTGTTCTCCTGCAAGCAGCCGTGCAAGGTCGGCGCGCAGACGCGGCGAGTCAACAGCCTCGATTGTTTCATAATCGTATTCGCCGTCCGCCCGGCGCGGATTGCGGGCATTGCCCACGAAGTAGTCGTCCGTGGAAAGGCGCATCGCGCCGATGCCCTCGCGCTCCATAGCGGAGACGAGGCGTATTGCGGTGGTGGTTTTCCCTGCGGACGAAGGCCCAGAGACTAGCACCAGCCGCACGATAGGTGCTCGTGCGGCAACGCGCTCGGCTATACGGGCGATCCTCTGCGTATGTGCGGCTTCGCAAGATGCCGCAAACGCCGCAAATGCTGTATCATTGCAGTCCATTGCATTCTCCGCACAGATTATACCATTTGCTTGCGCCAAAGTCAATGAACGCCAAAACACACGCTTATCCCCGCAGTAGTTTGCAGTTTGCAGTGTGCAGTTTGTAGTGTGCAGTTCTTGTTAGCAATGCCCGACCCCCACTGTGTACTGTGGGGACGCGGGCGTCTCGCCCGC
>JAFVCR010000187.1 GCA_017479035.1 Kiritimatiellia bacterium
GTGGATGAGGCGCACGCGGTGGGGGTGGCGGGTGCGACGGGGAGGGGAGTGGCAGAGCATTTCGGGTGCGCGGATGCGCCAGACGTGCAGATGGTGACGCTGTCGAAGGCATTGGGGAGCGAGGGAGCGGCGGTGTGTGCCAGGCGGGAGATAGTGGAATGGCTGGTGAACAAGGCGAGGAGTTTCATATTCACGACCGCGCCATGTCCTGCGGCGGCGGGAGCGGCGATTGCGGCGTTGGATATATTGGAGGGGAGTCCGGAGCTTGCGGGGACGGTGCTGGAGAATGCGAAGTATCTGGCGGTGCTTTTGGGGACGCATACGGACTCGGCAATAGTGCCGGTGGTTGTGGGGGACGAGGCGCGGGCACTTGAAGCGGCATCGAGGCTTGCGACGGAAGGGTGGTACGTGCCGGCGATACGATACCCGACTGTGCCAAGGGGCAAGGCGAGGCTGCGCATAAGCGTGAGTGCGGCGCATACGAAGGGCGAGCTCGATATGCTGGCAGAGGCGACAAGGCGGGCATTGAATGGGCGATAAACTCAAGGCGTGGACGAGGCTTTTCAGGCCGTGGTCGCTTGCGGCCACGCTTGTGCCGTTCATGCTGGCGGCGGCGATGTGCGAGGAGGTGGAGCCGTGGCGGGCGGCGGCGGCGTTGTTCGCGGCGGCGATGCTGCAGAATACGGTGAATTTGCTGAATACGTATGGGGATGACGCAAGCGGAGTGGACAGGGCGGAAGGGGCGTTTGTGTCGGTCCGCGCAGTGCAGGACGGAATTGTTGCCGCAAAGAGCGTGCGCAATGCGGCGATAGCGTGCGCGGCACTGGCCGTGGCGGCAGGGGTGCCGCTATTGGCGGTGGAAAAGGCGGGTGGGGCGTGGGGTGTGAATTGGCCGCTTGCAGCCATTGCGGCGGCGGGTTTATGGGGTGCTACGAATTATGCCACGGCGTGGAAGTTCAAGTATCGCGGGCTTGGGGTGGTGTTTGTTTTTTCGCTGATGGGGTGGCTGGAGACGATGGGGTTTTGCCATGCTATGGCAGCGCGCAGATGTCCGTTTGTGGAGATATTCGCCTATTCGCTGCCGGCATCGTGCCTAGTGGCGGCGATACTGCACGGCAACGACATGCGCGACATGGCATCCGACCGCGCGGCGGGGATACGGACGCTTGCAACCACGCTTGGCGCGGGCGGGGCGCTTGCGGCATACGCAGTTTTGCATTTAGCGGCGGTGCTGTGCGCGATTGTGTTCGCGGCAGTGCGCATAGATGCGATGTTCCTGCTGCCGCTTGCGGCGTGCGTGGTGCAGGCGAAGAGCCTTTTGTATGCGCTGCGCACGTATCGGGCAAATCCCGTTGCGCCGCAATACCGCAATCTGGAGCGGCACAGTGCGGCGGCGCATCTCATAGCGGGCGTGCTGTGGAGCGCGGCCATATGGCAATGCCATCCGGCGGCGGGAGGTTGAGGGTTTCCGCCACAAGGCGGACAGGGGACGCTAGCGGCGCAAAAGGCGTTTGGCAAGGGGAATGGCGAACTCCCATATCTTGAAAAGGTATTTAGGCAAGAGCATGGGCATGCAGCAGAAGTAGCCGTTTTCCCTGTTGGCGCGCACGGTTTCTTTGTTGATGAGGAGATTGCTGCGCCATGAGCGGGTGGATTTGCCGCCCATGCGCATGCGCACGAGAGTGGCGGGGAGATATTTGGCGCGGAGGTGGCCGGTGCGCAGATGGCGGATGACGAGTTCGTAGTCGGCGGCGATTTCGTAATCGGTTTTGTAGCCGCCGAGGGAAGAGAAGTGCTCGCGGCGGATGTAGATGCTTGGATGCGGGGGCATTTTGCCCCATTGCAACATCCAAGGTTTCCAGTGTTTGGAGCCGTAGTGCCGGACGGTGGTGGAGAGGTCGCTCTTGACGAAGCGAACGTCGGCATAGACGGCATCGACATCGTCAGTAAAAGCGGAGGAGACAAGGGAGAGGGTGGAGGGGGATTCGAGGAGGTCGTCGGCATTCAATATGCCTATGGCGGCACCACGGGCGAGGGAGATGCCTTTGTTCATGGCATCGTACATGCCGCTGTCGGGTTCGCTGATCCATCGCATGCGGGAGCCGAATTTGGGGGCGAGTTCCTGGATGATGGCGAGGGTGCCGTCGCTACTGGAGCCGTCCACAATTATGTATTCCCAGCAGTCGCTTTCCTGTGCGAGGACGGACTCCATCGCCGTGCGGATTGTGGCGGCGGAGTTTCTGCATACGGTTATGAGGGAGATGAGAGGCATCGCGCACATTATACTATATTTTCCCAGTATGCGCAACAAGGAGTTTGCAGTGTGCAGTTTGCAGTGTGCAGTGTGCAGTTTGCAGTTTGCAGTTGGGGGGGGCTTTGTTGGTGGAAAAACTGCGATAGCAATATACAATTAACCACGAAATACAACCACGAAATACACGACATACACGAGAAAAAAGGGGGAGGGGCAAGTGGAGACTCAAAAACTGAAAACTGCAAACTGCAAATCCTCCGCGGGCGAGACGCCCGCGTCCCCACAGTACACAGTGGGGTTGACATTGCTAACAAGAACTACACACTGCAAACTGCTAACTGCATGCGTGTGGGGGTTGCGTTTTGGCGCGGGAAATGGTAGAATGGCGCACCATTGCAGGAGAATATGGAAACGCAACAGATAAAAATACTGCCATCGCTGCTGGCGGCGGACTACGGGCATTTGGCGGACGAGATACGCCGCGCCGAGGCGGGCGGGGCGGATGCGCTGCACATCGACATAATGGATGCGCATTTCGTGCCGAATCTATCTTTCGGGCCGGACATAGTGGCACTGGTGCGCCGTGTTGCGCCGGGGTTCTATCGGCACGTGCATTTGATGATGACGAATCCGCACGAATACATCGATCCGTTCGTGGCGGCCGGAGCACAGACGATGCAGGTGCACGTGGAGGCAAGTTGCAACGTGCTTGACCTAATCCACGCCATACGTGCGAGAGGGGTGAGAGCGTCGCTTGCGATAAATCCGGAAACGCCGGTAGAGACGCTGTACAGGTATATCGACGACGTGGAGGAGTTCCTTGTGATGACGGTGCATCCGGGTTACGGGGGGCAGTCGTTCATCGAGAGCTGCATTGAAAAGATAGCAAAACTCCGTGCGCATACGGGCAAGGACATAATGGTGGACGGCGGAGTGAACGCCGAAACCGCCAAAAGAGCCGTGGCGGCCGGGGCGAACATGCTTGTGGCGGGGAGTTATCTTTTCCATGCGCAGGACATGGCGGCGGCCATAGATTCCCTGCGTTGAGGTGGCGGCGGGAGGGGCAAGGGGCGTATGCGTGCGCACTTGCCCAATCGCGCAAAATATGATAGAATGCGCGCATTCAAACGGAAAGCATCATGGACTTGGAAAGTTTACGCAAAGTGCGCAATATCGGCATCGTGGCCCACATAGACGCGGGCAAGACTACGACTACCGAACGCATCCTTTTCTACACGGGCAAGACGCATCGCATAGGCGATGTCCACGACGGCAATACCGTGACGGACTGGATGGTGCAGGAGCGCGAAAGAGGAATTACGATAACCTCGGCGGCAATCACGTGCGAGTGGAAAGGATACACGGTAAACATCATAGATACGCCCGGACACGTCGATTTCACGATGGAAGTGGAGAGAAGCCTGCGGGTTTTGGACGGGGCGGTGGGCGTGTTCTGCGCGGTGGGGGGAGTGCAGCCGCAGTCTGAAACGGTGTGGAGGCAGGCGGATCGCTACAACGTGCCGCGATTGGCGTTCATAAACAAGATGGACCGCATGGGGGCGAATTTTGCGCGGGTGGTGGAGGAACTGCGCACGAAGTTGAAGGCGAATGCGGTGCCGGTGGAGCTGCCGATAGGCAAGGAGGAGGGTTTCAAGGGGGTAGTGGACCTTCTTGCGATGAAGGCGCACGTCTATGACGAGGCGTCGCTAGGGGCGAATTTTACAACGGAGGAGATCCCGGCGGGACTTGCGGACGAGGCGGCACTTGCGCGAGCGGAGCTTTGCGAGAAGGTGGCGGATCTCGACGAAGGCGTTATGGAGGCGTTTCTCGAAAACGGAGACCTCACGGAAGAAGAATTGAAGGGGGCGATACGCCGCCAGACGCTAGCGGGGGCGTTGGTGCCGGTGCTGTGTGGGACGTCGCTGAAAGACAAGGGAGTGCAGCCGCTTTTGGATGCGGTGGTGGATTATTTGCCGTCGCCTCTCGACAGGCCGCCGGCGAGGGCTACGGATCTCAAGAGCGGCGAGGCGGTAGAGCGCAAAAGCGATGCAAAGGAGCCGCTGACGGCGCTCGTCTTCAAAATCGCGGCGGATGCGTATGTGGGGCGGCTTTATTTCGTGCGCGTGTATTCGGGGGTTTTGAAGAAGGGTGCAAATGCGTTCAATCCGCGCACGAAGAAGCGTGAGCGCATGATGAAAATCGTGCGGCTGTTTGCGGACAGGCAAATCGAATGCGATGAACTTTCTGCAGGGGACATCGGTGCGCTGGTGGGCTTGAAGGATTGCACGACGGGAGATACGCTGTGCGCGGAGATGAAACCGTGCTATCTTGAGCGCATCACCGCGCCGCAGCCTGTGATGTTCATGGCGATCGAGCCGAAGAGTTTGGCGGACAAGGACAAGCTTGAGGAGTCGCTCGCGCTGCTGGCGGCGGAAGACCCCACATGCCAAGTGCGCAAGGATGAAGAGACCGGCCAGACGGTGTTGAGCGGCATGGGCGAGTTGCATCTGGAGATCCTCGTGGACAGGTTGCGGCGCGAGTTCAAATGCGCGGCGAACGTGGGCAAGCCGATGGTGTCGTATCTCGAGACGGTTACGCAGACGGCTGCGGCGGAATATCTTTTCGACCGCGAAATAGGCGGCAAGCGCCACACGTTGAAACTCAAGATAGAGGTGGCACCGATGGAGCGCGGCGAAGGGGTGAAGGTGGAACTCGCCCGCGACGTGAAGAATGCTTTTGCAGATGCGCATTTGGCGGACGTTTTGAAACAGGGCATAGAAGATGGCGTTGCGACCGGCGTTCTTGCGCGGCTGCCGATGACAGACATTGCAGTGAAGGCAGTGGCGGTGGAAATGCCGGATTTGGAGGCGGCGGACGAGATTGCAGTGCGCGGCGCGGCGGTGATGGGTTTCCGCGAGGCGGCGGAGGCGGCAAAGCCGGACTTTCTGGAGCCAATCATGAAACTCGAGATAACAACGCCGCCGGAGAGCGTGGGCGAAGTGCTGGGAGACTTGAACGCGCGGCGCGGGACAGTCCTAGATATGGACGCGAAGGACGATATGCAACTTGTGAAAGCGCGCGTGCCGCTTGCAAAGATGTTCGGGTATTCGACGGCGGTGAGGTCGCTGACGAAGGGGCGTGCGTCGTATTCGATGGAAGTGGACGGATTCGAGATCACACCGAAGAACGTCCGCGAAGAAATTTTGGCAAAGTAGTGCAAGTGCAAGCAATGCAACACCTATTTCAACACAGAGTCCACAGAGAAACACAGAGGCCACAGAAACCATATCGTATCTGTGAACTCTGTGTTGAAATAGGTGTCACATTGCTTGTGCTTTAAAATTTAGAGGAGCAGGGAAATGAAACAATTGACGGCAGATGAATTGAGAGAAACGTATCTAGGCTTCTTCGAGGAGAAGGGGCATGCGCGGATTTCCGGCGCAAGCGTGATTCCGGACAACGACCCGACGGTTCTTTTCACCACTGCGGGGATGCATCCGCTAGTGCCGTATCTCCTGGGGCAGCCGCATCCGGCGGGACGGCGCTTGACGGACGTGCAGAAGTGCATCCGCACGGGCGACATCGATGCCGTGGGCGACAGCGCACACCTCACGTTCTTCGAGATGCTCGGCAACTGGTCGCTGGGGGATTACTTCAAGAAAGAGGCGATCGCTTGGAGTTTCGAGTTTCTGACGCAGCGCCTAGGCTTCGACGCAAAAGATCTGTACGTCACGGTATTTGCGGGAGAGGACGGCATACCCAAGGACGATGAGGCGATTGCGCTCTGGAAGGAGCAGGGGTTGCCGGACTCCCATATTTTCCCGCTGCCGCGTGAGGACAACTGGTGGGGGCCTGCGGGCGAGACAGGGCCGTGCGGCCCGGATACGGAGATGTTCATCGATACGGGCAAACCCGCTTGCGGGCACGAGTGCCGTCCCGGATGCCATTGCGGCAAGTTCATAGAGATTTGGAACAACGTCTTCATGCAGTTCAACAAAACGGCGGAAGGCAAATACGAACCGCTCGCGCAGAAGAACGTGGATACGGGCATGGGCGTGGAGCGCACGGTGTGCATGCTCACCGGCAAGCCAACGGTGTTCGACACGGAAATCTTTGCGCCGATCATGGCGAAGATAGCGGAACTTTCCACGAAAACGCCGGACGACAAGGATCTCGACATCAAAGCGCGGCGCATAATCGCCGACCACATGCGCACGGCCACGTTCATACTCTGCGACCCCAAGGGCGGCGTGAAGCCGGGCAACATCGGCGCGAATTACGTGTTGAGGCGTTTGATACGCCGCGCCGTGCGCTACAGCCGCTTCCTGGGAATGGCAGAAGGTTTCACGGGAGAAATCGCAAAGGTCATAAGCGCGAAGTATTCGCACTTCTATCCGGAACTTGCCGAACACCTCGAACAGTGCATTGCCGACCTCGACGCGGAGGAAAAGCGTTTCAACCAGACGCTCGACAAGGGCGAGGCGATGTTCAACAAGGTGGCCGAGCAATTGAAGGCGCACGGCCAGAACCAGATAAGCGGCAAGACGGCATTCAAACTCTACGACACGTTTGGGTTTCCGTTCGAGATGACGTGCGAACTTGCGGAGCAGAACAATCTCACCGTTGACAAGGACGGCTTTGAAGAGGCGAACCGTAAGCACCAGGAATTGAGCCGCACGACGTCGGCGGGGTCGTTCAAGGCGGGGTTGCAGGATCACAGCGAAATCGTAACGCGCATGCATACGGCGACGCACCTCCTCCACGCCGCGCTGCACAAGGTGCTTGGCGAGGGCGCGAACCAGAAAGGCTCGAACATAACGCCGGAACGGCTGCGCTTCGATTTCACGTGGCCGGAGAAGATGACACCGGAGCAGATAAAGGCGGTGGAAGACCTCGTAAACGAGAAAATCCAGGAGGCAATCCCCGTGGAGAAGACGATGACCACAGTGGAGGAGGCCAAGAAACTCGGCGCAATGGCGCTTTTCTCGTCGAAATACGGCGAGCAAGTTTCGATGTATACGATAGGCGATTTCTCGCGTGAGATTTGCGGCGGGCCGCACGTTGCGAACACGGCGGAAGTGGGGAAATTCAAGATCGTGAAGGAGCAATCGTCCTCCGCCGGCGTGCGCCGCATCAAAGCCGTGGTGGAGTGAGGAGTCGTCCGCTTCTTTGAGGGCATTTGCGGGATATGATACTGACGGACGAAGAGGCTGTTAGCGTATTGCGCTACGAAGAGGAATGCCGCCACAAGGCGGCAGTGAACGGCGGCAACGGAAGCGGATCCGTGGCGGGATATTTGAACGCTGCGATGGAAGCAGTGCTGCGGAACATACGCGAAGTGGAACGCAGCGAAGCATTCTACAGACGCGAGAGCGGCACAACGCCGCAACTGCCGGTCTCGCATTCGCTGGGGGTGGCGGCGCGGAGCAATCCGCTGTTGAACCTTTGCATGATGGCGATGCTGTTTGTGAAATCGCCGCAATTCATGTTCGAGCGCAACGAGTTCCGCAATACGCTGGACATGGCGTATTTGTATATTGCGATGCTGGGAAGACTGGTGCCGTCGTCGGCGAGAGTGGAACAGTTGAAGCAAGGGTTCGTGGCGTTCAAAGATGCGATATTCCGCGAGGACGCGATAAGAGATACGTCCGACAAACCGATCCTGCGGCTGTTGGCGGCGGTGGATGGCGTGATGGCCGCCACGTTGAGCGTGGCGGAGGAGTTCAACCGGCTGGAAGGGGAGATACGGAAGGTCGAAGAAACAAAGGCGTTTCTCGAGGGCTGCCGCTTAAAGACGGAAATCGGGAAAGAATCGTTTGCCTCGATGCGCAGGCTTGCACGCGAGATAGCAAACGAAACGGTGAGGACGCTAAAGGATGCCGAGCCGCGCACGAAAAAAGTGGCTTCGGCGACGCGTGAGAAACAGATCGACGCGGTGAAGGAGGAACTCAAAAAACGCGTCAAGAGGGGAATCGACATAGGCGAGCGTGGAGGGCTGCGGCAGGTCTGCCGCAAGATATTCATGACGTGGCCAGGCAGGGATGACGACGGATACGATGGCTATCCCACAGTAGATGCACTCTACAACTACTGCCACCAGCACCACATTGTGGACAATCTTGGCATTTACGCCAATTGACAATATCGTTCGTGAGCCGTATTCTTGCGGCTCGCGCGGCGGCGTGCAGAATTATTTGGCATAACCGTCAAGCGCATGGTAGGATATTGCCGTTTCAACCAACAAAGGAAACGGCATAATGAAACGCAAAGAACGAATAGAAAAGCTGCTCGAGAAATTGGGCGCGAACCTTTACGAACGCGAAGACATACTGGCGAAGTGCCTTTTGGCGGCATTGAGCGGAGAGTCGGTATTCATGTACGGCCCGCCCGGAACGGCAAAGAGCCTGATAGCGCGGAGAGTGGCGTGCGCGTTTGCAGAAACGGGATATTTCGAGTGCCTCATGAACAGGTTTACTACGCCGGAAGAACTTTTCGGGCCGGTGAGCCTGAAGGCATTGAAGGAGGACAGGTATCTGCGCAAGACAGAGAACTGCCTGCCAGAGGCGGAGTTCGCGTTTCTGGACGAGATATGGAAGGCCGGCCCTGGCATATTGAACACGTTGCTTACGATATTGAACGAGCGGAAATTCCGCAACGATGGCACCGTGTGCGACGTTCCTCTCAAGGGCATCGTTGCCGCGAGCAACGAGACCCCGGCGCAGGGGCAGGGATTGGAGGCGCTTTACGACAGGTTCGCCATACGCCTCAAAGTGGAGCCTCTCAAGAAGAAAGATAATTTCATGACGCTGCTCGGCGGCGACAGAGTGCAGGGAACGGTGAAAGTGGAGAAGGAACTCGCGTTCGACGAAAACGAGTGGACGGCGATGATGGGGGAAATCGACAAGGTGAAATTTTCCGAAGATGCCTGCAATATCATCCATGCAGTGCGCAAAGCCATAGAAGACTACAACAGCGACATCGAAAAGAAGAAAAATACGAAGAAGACACGGCTGTACGTCTCGGACAGGCGTTGGCAGAAAATCGCCCGCGTATTGAAAACGGCTGCATACCTGTGCGACCGGGACGAAGTGCTGCCGGTAGATACTGCGATACTTGCATCTTCACTGTGGAGCGATCCTTCGCAGCAAACGGACGTGCAAAAAATGGTGGAAGATGCCATGAGGGAAAACAGCATCCAGGAAACCGTGGCATTGGACGAGTGGGAAGAGGAGGTTGATTCTCGAGAAACGATCATCAATGAAACGCTTTATCATTCCGCCAATAAATACGAAACCAAGACAATAAACGGTGTCGAGTATTTTGAAGTTTCCCCACAAGGCTCGAACACTCTTATATATATTCGTGCAGACAAACTCGGCACGAGCGGCAGTCACGGTGCCGTAGATCAACACGGGAGCCAATTATCGGATTGGGCTTATACTTTCAATGGAAGCGAGACTTGTTCCATAACCCACACGATATATTATGGTCAAAGTCAAGACTACAGATTCGAGCCTAAAAAGATTTTCAAGGCCGGGGATCGCAAGTGTTTCTCGCCGAAAGTGAAAAATGAACTGCAGAAGGACATCTCACTTCTCGAAGAGAAGCGCGAGGAAATCGAAAGAGCAGTAAATCAGCGCATTTCCGAAGTACGCGCGAAAAACGCAACGCCGTTCGTGAGCGAAGCGCAGCAGAAACTGCTCATCGCGGCACAGAGTGAAATCCTGGAGAGATTGGGAAGCGGGCGTATGCGCTTGGAACGCATCAAGCAGAAAATAGACAATCACATCAACGGATAGGTTTGCAATGCGAAGTATCGACATATTGCTGAAGAGTGTTCTTCGGCTACTGCTGGCGCTGCTGCAGAAGAAGTTTCCGGAATTTGCGGGGGATGGAATTTTGCCGGTCGTGAAGAGCCTGGTAGCGAAAAAGCGCGGTTGGCTCGAGAAGAATTCCGCATTGCGCGAGTTGCGGCGGCATGGCGTGAGCTTGCGCCTCGCCGAATCCCGCCACAGGCGTTTCCCTGCTACCGTGGAGACCTGCCGCAACAACATGGCCGGCTACAAGATGCTGCGCCCCAGTTTGGGCTGCTCGTTCTGGGAATACAAGCTGAAGCAGAACGAGGATCCTGCAATAGTGGAGAAAGACGTGCTTGCAGAATGGCGCGCGTATTACGACAAGCGCGTAGAAGAAGAGGAGCTGGCGGCAATCGAAAATCTGCGCAACGAATTGTGGGAGAGCATTGAGAAGTGGATCA
>JAFVCR010000188.1 GCA_017479035.1 Kiritimatiellia bacterium
AGGCCGACATTCGAGAAACCCATACCCGCTATGTATTGGCCAAGAGCCATGCCTTCGCGTCCGGCGGGTTTGTTTTCCACCGCATCGCGAAGCGAGCGCGATATGATTTCTATCGCCTTGAGGTGGAACATGTCGGTAAGTTCACAGGCGGCTTTTGTGATGAGGCCTTCTATCGCGTGGGTCAGTGCATCCATGCCGGTGAATGCCGTGAGCGAGCGCGGCATGGTGGACATCATAACGGGGTCTACAAACGCGACAACGGGTATGTCGTGCGGATCGACGCACACGAATTTGCGCTTTTTCTCTGTATCGGTGATTACATAGTTTATGGTTGTCTCCGCAGCGGTGCCGGCCGTGGTGGGGACTGCAAGTATCGGCAGGGACGGGTGCTTCGTGGCGGCGCATCCTTCCAGCGAGCGCACGTCGGCAAATTCGGGATTTGCGAGGATTATGCCCACAGCCTTGGCCGTATCCATTGCGCTGCCGCCGCCTACGGCCACTATCGCATCCGCACCTGCGGCTTTGGCCGCCGCAACGCCCGCGAGCACGTTTTCGATGGTGGGGTTGGGTTTTATCTCGCTGAAAAGCGAATGCTTCACGCCGGCTGCATCGAGGAGTTTGGTGACGTTTGCCGTAACGCCGAATTTTACCAGATCCGGATCTGAAAATACAATCGGGCTTGCGAGGCCGCGCCGTGCGAGTTCGTTCGTTATTTCTTTAATCGCTCCAGCACCGTGGTATGATGTTTCATTTAGGATTATTCTGTTCATTGCATATCTCCGTTCAAGAAAAATCAGATTACGCCCGCACGCAGAACTGGCAAAATGTCGTGCATGAGCATGTAGTCGAGGTCGAAAAACGCCACACCCGCAAGTTTCGCACGGCGTGCGATGAGTATTTGATCGGTCACCTGCCGCGCCGTCAACCGCGATTCGTTGGCTGTAACGCCGATGCCTGCGATGACCTTCTTCGCCCGCGCGTCGGTGGAGCCCTGTTCGGCGATCCATGCGGCGAATTCCGAATCTTTCTCAGTATAATTCATTGGGACGATCTTGTCCACGAGGCCTTTGTCCATCCACGCTTTCCAGTCCTGCCCCATAGATGCATACGCGCCCTTGTACGCGCCCAGCACCGCTGCCGAGAATTGTATCGCCGGGCGTATGGCTTTCACCCTCGTCCGCGCCGCCGCCAGGAATGTTTCCAGCTGCCGCACGCGCCACTTTGCAAAGTTGTCCTTCGTATCGGCGAGTTTGGATGCCTTGAATCTGGCCATCGCGCCCGGAGTGGTGCGTGTCAGATCGGCCGGCGCCGGCCAACGTATGAAATCCAGATGCAGCCCGTCTACAGGGTATTTTGCAACGAGTTCAATCATCGCTTTCAAAAGATACGCCCGCACTTCCGGATTGGATGGATCGAGATAGCGCAGTTCCTTGCCGGCCGCATCCACTATCAACCACTTCTTCTCCGAGAAGGTTGCAATCGTCTCCTTGGCCGCTCTCTCCGCCGCAAAGCACATCATCCATGCATGGACTCTTACGCCTGTGCCTTTGGCCGCCGTCAGCGCCGCCGCCAACTGGTTTCCGGCCTTGGCCAGAACCTGCGATGCGGGCAGCACCTTCGATGGATAATGCGCAAACGCCGGCCCGCACACGTTTACATACAAGTCCGTAATATGCATTGCCGCAAGTTCTTTCATCGTGCGCGGCCAGTCGCCCGGATACAATCCTTCGCCAGACTGTTCCCACACTGCGTGGATCTCGCCCTTGCGCGGTTTTTGCTTTGCGGCATATGCGCGTTCGGCAGCGTTGCGTTCTTCGAGTTTCTTGCGCCATGCGGTGGCTGCCCATGCTCCGGGGACGCTTGCGCCGATCATCGAAAGTAGCAGCAATTCCTTTGCTTTTTCGTCGCCGTCCGCCGTAAGGATATGCGTCACCCACCATCCCGCGCCGGACTGCAACACCGCAGGTTCTTTCGTGTTTACGCCTTTGCGGTTGTGCCAATAGGCTATGGCTGTGCTTTTCTTTTCAACGGGATACGCCTGGAAAATGTTTGCGGACGACTGCACTATCCGCACCGGCGCATGCGGCAGCCCCGGCACGTTGCCTTTGGCATCCTTTGCGAACACGATTTCCGCAAACGTCCCAGGTGCGGGCTTGACGTATTTGCCGAGCCTCACCCCCATCAAACTTGCGAGTTTTGCGGAGGTTCCGTAGAACGAAACTATCTTGCCGCCGTTCTGCACGAATGCCGCCAGTTGGCGTATCTCCGCATCGTCCGGTGTCTGGCACATCACAAGGAGCGCGAGTTTGCGGTTTTTCAACGCTGCGGCGAGGTTCGTGTCCGTCTCGATGTCTGCAAGGATTCCATTCTTGCCTATCCACCGCTTTAGATGTTTCGCCACGCGCAGAGCAAAGGGTCTTTCTCCGGCGGCGCAGGCGTTTACCGGCGTGACGATTGCAATTTTGCCGCGCACGGCCGCCGCCTCCGCAAACGCATACGGCGCAACGAATGATGCCGCCGCCGCGCCGCCAAGCAGTTTTAGGAACTCCCGTCTCGAATACTCGTTCATTCTTCCGCCTACATATTGCCTTCTGCGTCCAAGAGCGGCGCGATCTTGCGCAACGCCTTGCCGCGATGGGATATTGCGTTCTTCTCGGCAGGGGAGAGTTCCGCAAACGTGCGCTCGTCCCCGTCCGGCACGAATAGCGGATCGTAACCGAACCCGCCTCCGCCGGACGGCTCGAACGCTATGTGGCCGGAGCAGCGACCCGTGCGTACGAACTCTCTGCCGTCTGGCGCGGCAAGCACCATTGCGCACGTGAAATGCGCAGTGCGCTGATCGGCGGGAACGTCTGCGAGATTCTTTAGCAAAAGGGCGTTGTTGGCGGCGGCGGGGTCGTCCACCACTCCCGCATAGCGCGCACTTCGCACGCCGGGAGCACCGCCCAGTGCGTCCACTTCAAGCCCCGAATCGTCGGCAAGAACGTATGAGCCAGGATGCATCGCGGCAATATGGCGCACCTTGAGCCTGGCATTGCCTACGAACGTGCGGGCAGCCTCGTCCACCGCCGCATCTTCTGCTATTATCTCGAAGGATGGTGCTATCTGGCGGATTTCGCGCAGTTTGTTCTGATTGTGCGTTGCGAGGTAAAGTTTCATCATTGGAATTATACCACAATCGCTCGTGCATGGCAAGCCTTGCGAGCGGCCACACTTATCCCAGATTTTCATTTGAGCCAATAAAATAAGGGAAAAATATATTCCGAGAATAGAGAAAAAAGAGGGGAGCCTTTTTTCCGAATACGCTATAATAGCGTTGCACAAAACAAGAAAGAAGTCTCCCCGTGGCACATAATGTAGTTTGCAGTTTGCAGTTTGCAGTTCTTGCTAGCAATGTCCACCCCCACTGTGTACTGTGGGGACGCGGGCGTCTCGCCCGCGGAGGATTTGCAGTGTGCAGTTATGGACGCGGCGCGACAACTGCAAACTGCACACTGCAAACTGCAAACTATTTTAAGCGTGTCTCGTCCAAGTGCAAGAGTGCGTAAAGGATCATACTCTGCCGCCCCTTCGGGGCTTGTTTTTTTTATTTTGTCTGTACCGGGGGTTCCGCTACGCTCCACCCCCGTCTGTAATCTTATCGCCGCTTCGCGGCTTAAAAACTTCGTGGACTTTGTGTGAGGCTTTATGCTCTACCACCCCTTGCCATTTATCCGCACCTGCGCCATTGACGACGCTCCATGACGGAACGAGCCGACCATCTCATCCAAAAATCCGGGATAAGGGTGAGCGGCTTGTGCAATTTCTCCCGCCAGGAGGTGCGGAAAAATTTTGAACGACCAAAATTTTCTGGATCTTGCCGGAGATCCTGTTCCGAACGCCCGGGAATATGTGCTTTATGCAGTGAAATTGCGCGTTTGTGCCTATGATGCCAGGAGAAGCACCATATTTGCGATGTTGAAGAGGCTGTGGCAGAGTATCGCCGATGCGATTCGTCCCGTTCGGGAATACAGCCATGAAAATGCAAACCCCAGAAATAGAAGGGTGGGTACGCCGGGCATATATATATGGATTGCGGCGAAAAATGTTGCAGATATTGCCGCCGCCTGGAGAAATGGCATGTGCATGCGCCCGCGCAATAGTTTGCCGAAAAGCGCCCACCTGAATACAATCTCTTCCACAACTGGCGCGATTGCCGCAATCCTGACCATCAAGTAGTATTGCGTCCAGGCGGGAACATCGTCAGAGTTGCATTTTAGCAACGATACTGCTCCCTGGACGTGCCATTCAAACCCTAGCCACGCATAAATTCTCTCCGTGGCGAACGCAATCGCCATCCCGGCTGCGGCTATCGCGGGTATTGCAAGCCATGCCGCTTTTGCGGCTGCACGCTCATTCGGGGTGCGGCTCATTTGGATAGACGCTGTACTTGAAGAATATCGTGCGGCGGGCAAGCAACTGCAAACAGGCAAACCTCGCCATGATACGCGTCATGGCGAGGTATAGCGGGGATTTGCCCGCAAGCCGGGCTTTGAGCGAATCAATCATGATGCGGTGCTTTCGTTGGTGCCGCGGATTTTTATGTGCAGTTCGCGCAACTGCTGTTCGGTTACGAAGTTCGGAGCCTGCATCATGAGGTCTTGCGCCTTCTGGTTCATCGGGAAGGCGATGACTTCGCGGATGTTGGGCGTGTCGGCAAGGAGCATCACCATGCGGTCCACGCCGGGCGCGATGCCGCCGTGGGGAGGCGCGCCATACTGGAACGCGCTGTGCAACGCGCCGAATTTGCGTTCCACATCCTCTTTCTTGTATCCGGCGATCTCGAAGGCCTTGTACATCACTTCGGGGAGATGGTTGCGGATTGCGCCGGAGGAAAGTTCGATGCCGTTGCACACCACATCGTATTGATACGCTTCGATTTCAAGTGGCGGCTTGGTCTCAAGCGCTTCAAGCCCGCCCTGCGGCATGGAGAAAGGATTGTGCGAGAAGATGATGTTGCCGGTTTCCTCGTCGCGCTCGAAGAACGGGAAGTCCACAATCCAGCAGAACTTGTAGCAGTCTTTTTCGATGAGGTCGAGCGTCTTTGCAATGTCGGTGCGGACAAGCCCGGAGATGCGGTGTGCTTCGTCCTTGGGCGCGGCCACGAAGAAGAGCGCGTCGCCCGGCTCCATCCCGGCGAGTTTCTTCATCTCTTCGATCTGCTCCGGCGTGAGGAACTTGGCGATGGGACCTTTCATCTCGCCTTCCTTCGTCCACATTACGTAGCCAAGACCCTTTGCGCCGTTTTCTTTGGCGAAGGCTTCGCGCTTGTCGAACCACGTGCGGCTCTGGACGCCCGTCACGCCCTTGACGTTGAGGCCTTTGACGAGGCCGCCATTGTCCACAGTCTGCGCGAACGCCTTGAATCCCGCCGTTGCGAAGAAGGCCGAAAGGTCTATCCACTTGAGCGGGTTGCGCAAATCGGGCTTGTCGCTGCCGTAGGTCATCATCGCATCGCGATATTTGATGCGCGGCCAAGGTGCATCGTTGCAAGACCACGTGGAGAATTTCTTGAACGTGGCGGACACCACGTCTTCCACGACGGCGAAGATTTCGTCCTGCGTGGCGTAGGACATTTCAATGTCGAGCTGGTAGAACTCGCCGGGGGAGCGGTCGGCGCGGGCGGCTTCGTCGCGGAAGCATGGGGCGATCTGGAAGTAGCGGTCGAACCCGGAGACCATCAAAAGCTGCTTGAACATCTGCGGTGCCTGCGGCAGAGCGTAGAACTGCCCGCGATGGATGCGCGAAGGAACGAGATAGTCGCGCGCGCCTTCCGGCGAAGAGGCGGTGAGGATAGGCGTCTGGAATTCGTTGAAGCCTTTTTCCCACATTTTCTCGCGCAGGAAACGTATCACCTGCGAGCGCAGGATGATGTTCTTGTGGAGTTTTTCGCGGCGCAGGTCAAGGAAGCGGTATTTGAGGCGCACGTCCTCGCTCTCCTGCGCGTCTTCGTCGGGGATATAGAGCGGCGTTACTGCGGAGGCGGATTCGATGACGAGTTCGTTGGCCTCGATTTCGATTTCGCCCGTCGGGAGAGCGGGGTTGATCGTGTTCTCGTCGCGCAGTTTCACTTCGCCCGTGACGGTGAAGACGCTCTCGAGATGCGCCTTCTCCACCGCCGCGAAGAAACTGCGGCTCGGATGCACCACCACCTGCGTAATGCCGTAATGGTCGCGCAAATCCACGAAAAGGATTCCGCCGTGGTCGCGCAGACGGAACATCCATCCGCTCAAACGGACGGTTTTGCCCGCGTCTTCTTTTCTCAAATCGTTGCAGGTATGCGTGCGGTAGGGATGTAGTTCGGACATGATATGCTCGCTTTCAAATTTCCCGTCATTATATCATATTTCCTTGCCGCTTGCAAGCAAGGTGAAATATGCAATGGTTTTGGCAAGGCCTTCTGCGAGTGGTACGCGCGGCTGCCAGGCTAGCAGTTCCTGCGCAAGGGAGATGTCGGGCTTGCGGCGTTTGGGGTCGTCTTTCGGCAGCGGTTTTTGCACGATGCGCGAGCGGGACGTTGGAATCTGCCGCAGTGTTTCGCGGGCAAGTTCGCTGATGGTGAATTCGCCCGGGTTGCCCGTGTTCAAAACGGGCGCATCGAGTCCCTTCGCCGCAAAGAATTCATCGATCCTTTTCTTGGGCAGAGCCATGTAGCGGCGCATTGCCTCGATGAGGTCGCCCGCGTATTGGAAGGATCGCGTCTGCGAACCGTCTCCATAGATGGTGATGTCCTTGTTTTGGAGCGCCTGCATGATGAAGTTTGAGATCACGCGGCCGTCGTCCGGCTGCATGCGCGGCCCGTATGTATTGAATATGCGCACCATGCGCACGTCCACTCCATACAGGCGGCGGAAATCGGCGGCGAGCGTTTCAGCAGCGCGTTTGCCTTCATCGTAGCATGCGCGCACGCCGATGGGGTTTACGTGCCCCCAATCGCTTTCCACCTGTGGATGCACAAGCGGATCGCCGTAAACCTCGCTTGTGGATGCGTGCAGAACTCTAGAGCCATCGCGCCGCGCCTTTTCAAGAATGTTGAGCATTCCAAGAACGCTCGTCTTCATTGTTTCGATGGGTCTTGCGCCGTAGTGAACAGGGCTTGCGGGGCATGCGAGCGAGTATATTTCGTCGAATTTTCCCTCTGGCAGGCCTTCCGCCACATCGCCCTTGACTACATCGATTTTGCCTTCAAGATGCGCTACATTCTCTGCTCTGCCCGTGTAGAAGTTGTCGAACGCGACCACCTCGCAGCCGTCCGCCACGAGCCTTTCGCACAAATGCGACCCCAAAAAACCCGCCCCGCCTGTGACCAATACTTTCATTTGCATATCTCCAATGCGCCTATTATACACTATAGTTTGCCGAATGGCAAATACATGTTGAAAATCCCGCGCCTCGAAAAGGGGATTGCGGAATGCGGCGCGGATTTGGTATAATGCATGCATGAAAATCGCAACATCCATATCATGCATCGTATTTGCGCTCGCTGCGGCTGGCGGCAATATAGTGCGCTTAGACGCGGCAAAAAGCGTTTGCAATGCATCGCCAGACCTCTGGGGAATCTTTTTCGAGGATATAGATCTTTCCCTGGACGGCGGCGTATATGCCGAGATGGTGCGCAACGGTTCGTTCGAGGACGGCAACGGCTCGATACGGGAGTTTACGCTTGAATACTGGAATCCGCTCGGCGGCGCGGAGTATTCGCTTGATTCCTCAATGACCGCAAGCACCAAAAACAGGCATTGCTGCCGCGTGCGCGGCGGTGCGGGTGCAGGCGTAGCCAACGAAGGCTATTTCGGCATCGGCGTGGAGAAGGGGAAAGAATACAATCTTTCCATTGCGATACGCGGCAAGACTGCCGGCGCGGTGGAGGTGGCTCTCGAGGCGTTCTCCAAACCCGTTCTCGCAAAAACGGAAATCTCCGGCATAACGGATGAATGGCAATTTTTCACCGCGCGTCTCGTCCCGAACGATACGGACGCGCAAGCGCGCCTGGCGTTGCGCATGGTGGATGGCGGCGAGATTTTCATCGACTGTGTTTCGCTTTTCCCCGCCGATGCGGTGGCAGGTATTTTCCGGCGCGATCTTGTCGAGCGGCTTGCGGCGTTGAAGCCTTCGTTCGTGCGTTTCCCCGGCGGATGCTGGGTGGAGGGAAACACCATGAAGGATGCCTACCGCTGGAAAACCACGATCGGCAGCCGTTGGGAGCGGCGCACGCAGTGGAACATCTGGAAATACTGGTCCACCAACGCCGTGGGCTTCCACGAATACCTGCTTTTGTGCGAGGCGTTGCACGCCAAGGCGCTGTTCTGCATCAACTGCGGTATGTCGCACAAAGAAACAGTGTCGATGGACAAGATGGACGAGTTCGTGCAGGATGCGCTCGATTGCATCGAATACGCCAATGGCGGCATAGACACCAAATGGGGTTCCATGCGCGCCGCCGCAGGCCATCCCGAACCGTTCGATCTCGAATATCTCGAAATAGGCAACGAGAACGGCGGCAGGGACTACGAAGTGCGATACGCACTCATCGCAAACGCTGTGCGCGCCAAATACCCGGAAATAAAACTGGTGTTCGACAAATGGAAATCCACCACGCGCGTGGACGATCCCAAAGATTTGCGCGACGACCATTTCTACGAGCCGCCGGATCGTTTCATGGGTGCACTGGCGCACGAGTACGACAGCGCAAAAGGGGACTTCGGCATATTCGTGGGCGAGTATGCCGTCACCAAAGGTGCCGGCCGCTACGGTTCTTTGCGCGCCGCTATCGGCGAGGCTGCATTCATGCTGGGGCTGGAACGCAATCAGGCGCAGGTGAAACTTGCCGCATACGCGCCGCTTTTCGCCAACGCGCAGCATACCGTGTGGATGCCTAATCTCATATATACCACCACGCTGGGGTCGTTCGTGAATCCGTCGTGGACTGTCCAAAAACTGTTCAGCGAAAATCGCGGCGTGGAAGTCCTCGCCGTGGATGTAGAGACCGAAACGTTCACCACCCGCAGCGAAAAGGCATGGAGCAAGGACGTGGCGGAGCACACCATCGAAAAAATACAGGCAAGTGCAATGCGCGCTGCAAATGGCGAAATTATCTTGAAACTCGTGAACTGCACAGAAGAGCCGCAGGAAGTGGAAATAACAGGCGTTGCCGGGAATGCCCGCAAAACGCTTTTCACTGGCCCCGGCCGCGATGCCCACAATTCTCCTTCGGAGCCTGACGCGCTTGCGGAAACGGTTTCCGATTTCATCCTTGCCGGACGCGATACCCTTCCGCCGCTGTCCCTTGCAATCTACCGCCTTGCCGGAGAATGACGAGTGCCTTGTCTGGCGCACGGGAGAGCCCAGTCTCCAAGATGCGTCAGCCCGGTCTCTGCAACGAGAGAGGGAAGTCTCTTATATTAGAGTCTTCCCTCTCTCTATTGCCGCTCCCCCCTTCGGCGTTTTGCAGACCTCCCGGACTCGTTTTTGGATCAATGCGGACGTATTTTGCCGTCTAAACGGCCAAATTTGCAAAATAAGCGGCATCCCGGCCGCATATCGGCATATTGCCTATTTGAAGAACTCTTCTGCGATGCGTACCGATGCCATCGCGTCCTTCGCGTACCATGTGGCGTTGATTTCCTTGGCGTAGTCTTCTGTGAGGACGGCTCCGCCCACGAACGTTTTTATCGCGGGATCGGCAGCGTTCAACTGTTTTATCGTCTCGGCCATGTAGCCCACTGTCGTAGTCATCAATGCGGAAAGCCCCACAAGTTTGCACCCTTCTGCAAGGGCTCGTTCCACCACTGTTTCCGGCGGCACGTCGCGCCCGAGATCTATCACTTTGAAGCCGTAGTTTTCCAATAGTGCCCGCACGATGTTTTTGCCTATGTCGTGGATGTCTCCCTTTACCGTTGCCACGATTATCGGGCCTTTCGGCGCGGCGGCGTTGCCCGCTTTGGCTAGCGCGGCGCGTATCACATCAAACGCCGCCGCCGCCGCTTCCGCCGCCATTAGAAGTTGCGGCAGGAACACGCTGCCTTTCTCGAAACCTTTTCCCACCACCTCAAGTGCGGGGACGATTTCGCCGTCTATAACTTCTACCGGTGTCCTGCCTCCATCCAGCAACTTCTGCGCCTCGGCTGCGGCATCTTGCTTGAGGCCTTTCTGGACAAATCCCTTCAGCGAATCCGCCCGCGCCGCCGCCTGCCCCTGTGCATTTGCCGTGCCGCCGCCCGTGGCGACCATCCGCGACGATTCCGCCAGATTGGCCGCAAAACCTATCCAACTACCGCATTGTGCATCGCGGGCTGTAAGCGCGCGCCATGCGTGATACGCCGCCATCATGTCCGCGCTCAACGGATTGACTATCGCGCTCGTCAGCCCCGCCTGCAGCGCGAGCGTGTAGAACGTTGCATTGAGTAGTGGCCTCGCCGGCAGCCCGAAACTTACGTTCGACACTCCCAGCACCGTGCGGCATCCCAGTTCGTCGTGCACTCTTTGCAGGCTTTCGAGGATCGTATTCACGCTGTTCGCATCCGCGCTTACCGCCAGGCACAAAACGTCGATTATGAAATCGTCTTTTTCAAGGCCGTATTCCGCACCGCGCGCAAGTATTTTCTTTGCGATCGCCACGCGCCCGTCCGCAGTTGGCGGAATGCCGTTTTCGTCCAGCGTAAGCCCCACCACCACGCCGCCGTATTTCGCCACCAGCGGGAAGACCGCATCCATCACCTCTTCCTTGCCGTTGACGCTGTTCACCAGTGCTTTGCCGTTGTAGACGCGCATCGCCCTGTCTAGCGCAAACGGATCCGACGTATCGATCTGCAGCGGCAGATCGCACACGCTTTGGATCGCCTCTACCGTGTCGCGCAGCACCTGCGGCTCGTCTATGCCAGGGACTCCGGCGTTTACGTCGAGAATATGCGCACCTGCCTCCGCCTGCGCTATCGCCTCGCGCAGAATGTAGCCTGTGTCTCCGGCTTTGTATGCTTCCTTCAGTTTTTTCTTGCCGGTTGGGTTTATGCGCTCGCCGATCACCACGGAATCTGCATACGGCAGTTCCACCACGCGGGTGCCGCTGGAGACCACTGTCCTCGATGCGCGTTTTGCAATGGTTGGCGGTAGATGCAATTTGCGCACGGCATCGTTCATGCTCTTTATGTGCGCTGGCGTTGTGCCGCAGCATCCGCCCGTCACGCGCACGCCAGCCTCTACAAGTTCCGCCACCTCGCGGGCGAATGTTTCAGGCGACGTGGGGAACACCGTCTCTCCGTCCACCACTTTCGGCAGCCCGGCGTTGGGCTTCACCATCACCGGCAGACGCGTTGCGGCAAGCAGCCGCTTCACATACGGCAGCATCAAGTCTGGCCCGAGCCCGCAATTGAACCCGAGCACGTCCACCCGCAATCCCTCCAGCAGTGCCGCCACGCATTCTACCGCCGCCCCCGTTAGCAGTTTGCCGTCCTCTCCCAGCGCAACCGTTGCAAACACAGGCAGCGAACAATTTTCTTTTGCCGCCAGGACGGCCGCCTTCAACTCGCGCGTGTCGCCCATCGTCTCTATCATCACAAGGTCCGCACCCGCCGCCGCGCCTATGCGTATCTGTTTGGCGAACGCCTCGTATGCTTCGTCGAACGGGCAATCCCCCGCCGGCTCCAGCAATCTTCCCGTGGGCCCCACGTCAAGTGCCGCAAAACCTCTCTTCGATGCCGCTTCCTTTGCGATGCGCACCCCCGCCGTTATCACGTCTTCAAGCGCGTATGCGCCGTGGTATTTGGCGGGGTTTGCTCCGAATGTGTTGGCAAGGACGAAATCCGCGCCCGCCGCAAAATAACTTTCATGGACGGCGCGTATGTCGTCCGGGCGGGATATGTTCCAGTCCTCCGGCACGTCTCCCGGCTGCAAACCTTTGATTTGCAGTTGCGTGCCCATCCCGCCGTCCGCGCACACGATGCGCTCGCGCACCAATTTCAATATGTCGTCCATTGCGCAAAGAATACAATGTTCTCCCCCGAAAAGCAAGCCAAATGTTCACATCGCGCAATGGTGCCGTCACCCCGCAGCCATCTCAAGGAATTTCCGCCCCAGTCGCAAATCGCGCGAAAGTTCGGGATGCCATGCAAGCGCAATGATGCGTGCGCATTTCACGCCTGTAGGCATGCCGTTGCACCTCGCCACCACCTCCACGTCTTTTCCAATTGCGGAAATCGTTGGCGCGCGTATGAATGTGGCCGGGAAATCGTCTATGCCCCACACCGTGCATGACGTGGAGAAACTTTCGTTCTGGCGGCCGTATCCGTTGCGGCGTATTTCTATGTCGAGCGCGCCGAAGAACGGCTCTTCTCCTTCGATTTTCCTGGCAAGGAGTATCGCTCCCGCGCAAGTAGCAAATACTGGCATCCCGCGCGCGATTGCCTCCTCCAGCGGCTCGAAAAGCCCTGTCGAACGTATTAGTTTGCGCTGCACGGTGGACTCCCCCCCCGGCAGCACGAGGGCATCCGCGCGCGCATTTTCCCAGTCGCGCAGATTGCGCACCTCAAATGCGTCCGCTCCCGCCGCTTTGAAATACGCGATCTGTTCCGCGAACGCCCCCTGCACCGCCGGCACTGCCACTCTCACTTTCCGCGCTCCTCCATGATGAGTTGTATTTCGGTGGCGTTGATGCCCACCATCGCTGCGCCGAGATTCGCGGAGAGTTCCGCCACGAGTTTCGCGTCCTGCCAATCAGCGGTTGCGCGCACTATCGCCGCAGCGCGTTTTGCGGGGTCGCCGCTCTTGAAAATTCCCGAGCCCACGAATACGCCTTCGGCTCCTAGTTCCATCATCAGCGCGGCATCCGCCGGCGTGGCCACTCCGCCCGCCGCGAAATTCACCACCGGGAGTTTCCCGTTGTCGTGCACGTATTTCACCAGATCGAGCGGTGCCGCAAGCTGCTTTGCCGCCTCGAATATCTCGTCTTCGCGCAGTGCCGCTATCCGGCGTATTTCGCTTTGCATCTTGCGCAGATGCCTCACGGCCTGCACCACGTCGCCCGTTCCCGGTTCTCCTTTTGTGCGTATCATTGCCGCGCCTTCGCCTATTCTGCGCAATGCTTCGCCAAGGTCTCTCGCGCCGCACACGAACGGTGCGCGGAACTTGTTTTTGTCTATGTGGTACAGATCGTCCGCCGGCGATAGCACCTCGCTTTCATCGATGTAGTCTATGCCTATCGCCTCCAGAACACGCGCCTCGGCTATGTGGCCTATGCGGCACTTCGCCATCACGGGTATCGACACTGCATCTTGGATTCCTTTTATCATTGCAGGGTCGCTCATGCGGCTTACTCCGCCCGCCGCGCGTATGTCCGCAGGGATTCTTTCAAGTGCCATCACGGCCGCTGCGCCTGCCGCCTCCGCTATCTTCGCCTGTTCCGGCGTGGTTACGTCCATTATTACTCCGCCCTTGAGCATCTGTGCTAGGTTGCGGTTTATTTCCTGCCGGTTTTCTGACATTTTGCGTTTTCCTTTCATCGCGTGATTTCTTGCCAATATGCTACCACTGTGATATAATGTTTGCAATCACGCAATTGTATTGAAGACAATAAAACATGCCCGTAAACTCTTTCGCACGATATGCTATGGCTTGGAAGCCCTCCCTGCGGCACGTCCCGCCGGCGGACAATCTCTACATCCGCCTTGCGGAAGAACTCATCGCCGCCATCTCTTCCGGCGAGTTGAAACCCGGCACGCGCCTTCCCCCTCAACGCGAACTTGCAGACTTCCTCGACATCCCCCACACCACCGTCACTCGCGCCTACAATTTCGCCCGCGAGCGCGGCTACATCTACGGCTCCGTCGGCAAAGGCACGTTCGTAGCCGCTCCATTCGCACAGCCGCCAGACCGCGCACCCATCGATTTGCGCGTGGTCGATCCCTTCCCCTCGCTCGGTACGGACGAAATCCTCTCCGCCGCCCGCCGCGTCCTTGACTGCAAATACGCCTCTCACCTTTTTACTTACGCCATGCGCGACGGCACCGACCGCCAACGCGCCGCTGCATGCCAATGGGCCGCGCGCCTCGGTGTTATGGCGCAACCTTCCGAAACCGCTATTTTCCCCGGCACGCAAAGCATTCTCTCCGCCGCGCTCCTTGGCGTGATCGGCTCCGGCGAATCTGTAGCGTGCGATCCTTTCACATATTCAAATTTCGTGCAGCTCGCCCGCCTCGCCAAAGTGCGCCTCGTCCCCGTGCGCGGCGATGCTTGCGGCATGCTGCCCGACGCGCTCGACACCGCAGTAAAACGGCATTCCGTCAAGGGCGTCTTCCTCATGCCGCTGTGCGCAAACCCCACCGGCGTTACAATGCCGGAACAGCGCAAGGCGGAACTCGCACGCGTCGTCCGCGCACGTAATATCGTCGTCATCGAAGATGCCGCCACTCTTGTCCCGCCCGAAGGCAAATTCTCCACCATGTTCGCGCGCTGCCCCGACCGCACAATACACATCGCCGCGTCCATGCGTCTCGTTGCCCCGGGTATGAGAATTTCGTTTGCTGTCGCGCGCGGCGACCTTTTCCGCAATCTCGTGCGCTCGCTTCACCTCTCTGCAATCAAAGCCTCCGCGCTCGAAGCGGAAATCGCCGCAGAACTTGTCACGTCCGGATATGCGGATGCCATCTTGCGCCTCAAGGCGATCCATGCCGCCGAGCGCAACCGAGTATTCGACTCTCTCCTCGGCGTCGAATCCTCCTCCTGCGATTTTGACAATCGCCTCTTCCGCACGCTTCCTCTTTCTCCGCGCACCGCCTCCATGCCCGGCCCCGGCATTGAAGAATTAATCGAACACGAAGCGGGTGTGCGCGTCTGCCACGCGTGGCGTTTTGCCGCAGCCGGCCAGTCCGGCGGCTTCATACGCGTATCCATCGCCACGCAAACGCCGGAAGTTCTTTCGCTCGCACTCTCGCGCATGTTGCCCATTCTTTGATGCTCCCTTGCAAAAATTGCAGATGCATCGCGCCTTGATTTGTGGTATAATGCAATCATGAAAATGAACTTTGCATCATTGGTAGCAGTGCTTGTTTTTGCGTGTGCGGCATTCGGTGGCGAGCGGCAACCCCTCTGGCCGGTCGATGCTATGCCCGATGCGCAGCCGCACCAGTTCGCTGCAATGGCCAATATCGCGCGTAAAAAAGGTTTTGACCCCGGCGAATGGCGCATGCCTTGCATCGAATGGTTCGCCGCGCCCGCCAACCCAAACGGCAAATGCATGATTCTCATCTCCGGCGGTTCCTACAACGGCCTTGTGGATACCGGCCTCGTAAAGCAGTGGAGCGAGAGTTTCACCGCGCTCGGTTTCCAGTGCGTCAATCTCGTTTATCGCGTCCCCAGGCCGGAGAATCTCGAATTCTACCGCACCGCATGGGAGGATGGCCAGCGTGCCGTGCGCCTCGTGCGCAACGCTGCTGCGGAACGCCATTTCGACCCGGAACAAATCGGCATAGTTTCAATGAGCGCGGGCTCCCATCTCGCTACGCTGCTTGCCGCAAGTTCTGAAACTCCCGCATATCCGCGCATCGATGCCATCGACGACACCCCCGCGCACGTCAACATCGCAATCGCTTTCGCCCCCGCATTCGTCCTCACGGACGGCTACGGCACCAAGAATACGCGCGGCGGCGATGCAATCGACTCTTCCCTCTCCCCCTGTTTCAAATTCGACTCTTCCACCTGCCCCATGTGCCTCCTCCACGGCGGTGCGGATCCATACTCCCCCATCGCCTCCACTCGCATCTACCGCGAACTCCGCAAACGCTCCATCCCCGCCGAAATCCATCTCTTCCCCGGTCTCGGCCACGGTGCGCACGGCTTTGCCCGCGCCATCGAATTCCTGCGCCAGATGGATTGGCTCGGCCCTCTTGGCGACGATGTAGCACTAATGGATCGCTTCCCTAGCGACGATGCCCGCGCCATCCACGAAAAACAAGACCTCTGGCCGGCCGGCTCAATTCCCGATGCGCAAGCCAATCAGAATATCCCGTATCTGGAATGGCACATCCCCGCGAAACTCTCCACGCAAGCACTGCTCGTATTGTGGTCCGGCGGCTCATACAACGGCTCCAGCCCAAACGGTTTCGAGGTCGCGCCCGTGCGCAGATTCCTCAATTCAAAAGGCATGGCCGTGGTCACCGTGGACTATCGCCATCCGCGCCCGCAAAACGGCCTTGCCAAACACACTTCCGCTTGGCAGGACGCGCAGCGTGCAATCCGCCTCGTGCGCAGCGAGGCCGCCGCGCGCGGGTTCGACCCCGCCAGCATCGGCGTTATGGGCTCTTCCGCCGGTGGCCATCTTGCTTTGATGTGCGCCGCCTCTTCGCGCAGCATGGCGTATCTGCCCGTGGACGGCATAGACAAAACATCTTGCTCCGTGCAGTGGGGCGTGGCTGTCTACCCCGCATATACCTTGGTGGACGGCAAAGATTCCGGCGCGCTTGTGGACGAACTTGTTTTCGACCCCGCCACTCCTCCAATGCTCTTCCTTCATGGCGATGCGGACGGCCACCCCGCAATGGCATCCGTCAAAGCATGGGAGAAAATGCGGCGCATGGGCATCCAGAGCGAACTGCACACCCTCGTGCGCCGTGGCCATTGTTTCCAGCGCGCTGCCGCCCCTCTCACCGCGTCTTTCAACTTCATGGATCGTATATGGGATTTCATCTCCGCCAACGTCCTCACCCGCGAAGAACGCCGCGCCCTGCCGATCCATTGATTGCACGCTTAAAATAGTTTGCAGTGTGTAGTTTGCAGTTTGCAGTTGTCGCGCTGTATCCATAACTGCACACTGCAAATCCTCCGCGGGCGAGACGCCCGCGTCCCCACAGTACACACACTCTCGAATCTCTCGTGCCTCTGCGTTGATTGCATTTTCAAACTGCACACTGCACACTGCAAACTGCAAACTACTGCGGGGATAAGCGTGTGATTGCAAGAAACTTTGCAAACATCCGGGAAATGTGATATAATGGGTGTTCCGCGCGTGCACAATCATCATGCGGAACGTAAAATGAAATTCAGGGAATTTATCCGCAACATTCTTTCAGTAGAACCTGCAAAAGGGCGTTTCTTCCGCCCTGTGGACTGGACTGCCTTCTGGGGAGCCACGGCGATTGCGTTTCTCGTATACTTCTTCACTCTGGGGCCGTCCGTAGGGCTTGAAGACTCCGGCGAACTTGCCACTGCCGGCGACCATCTAGGCGTTCCGCATCCGCCGGGCTATCCGTTCTGGACGCTTTGCAGTTATCTCTTCTGCCGGCTTTTCTCGTGGGTCACGTATCAAGGCCATCCCACGCCTGCATACGCTATAAGCCTTCTCTCCGCCGTGTTTGGCGCGCTTGCTGCGGGTTGCGCGGCAATGCTCATAACGCGCTCCGCATCTGATTGGCTCGACGGCAACCGGTCATCTTCCGCCAGCATATCCGCCTCGTCCTCCCCCGCCGTGAACGCGAAAATCGCACTTGCGGCCGGGCTTGGCGGCTCGCTCGTGTTTGCGTTCTCGCCTGTGGAATGGTCGCAATCCACCATCGTGGAAATCTATTCCCTCAACGCGCTGTTTTTGATGGCCGTGTTTCTCTTTTCCTACCGTTGGATGCGTAAACCCTCGGATCGCGTTTTGTGGGCCGCCGCATTCGTGTTCGGCCTCGGCCTCACGAACTATCAGGTTTTGCTCCTTGCCATAGTGCCGCTTGCAATAATCATATTCCTGCGCAACATCCGCCTTTTCCGCGATACCGTAGCACTAGCCATCCCCGTGGCACTCATGGCACTTACCTTGAGCGTCGCTTCTCTCGACCGCGCCAGCAACCTGATGGATGCCGATGTAATTCCCAAGCATCTGCCCGTGGGCGAAGCCGCGCTCGTAATCGACAGCGGCCGGCAGAGCGTCACTAACCAGACGATGAAAAGTTCCTCTGCCGAAGACCTGCCCGCCGCCCGCTGGGACGGCCACGGCCGGATGCATCTGGACGTAAACGCGTTTGCGGCGCGGACCCCACCCGGCTGGTTGCTGTGGATAGCCTTCCTGCTTGCCGCGTCGGCTCCCGTTGCAGGTGCATGGCGCAAACGGCGCGGCGCGAATGCCGCCGGCGTGCGCCATGCCGTGCTTGCCACTGGCATGACGGGCGTGGCACTCGCCCTCGCCGCCGGCACGATATTTGCGCATACCGAGTTCTGGACCCGCGAATACGAAGCTCCCCTCGCGCCGCTTGTGCAGCCGTTCGTATACGTTTCGATAGGCGCAATGCTTGCACTTGCGTGCACGCTTGCGGCGGCTGCCGCACTTGCACCCGATGGCGAAAACGAGTCTGCCGGGAAATTCTCCACGCTTCTTGCCGGTGCGGCAGCGGCGGGTGCGCTTGCGGTAGTCATCGCCATGTGCGTGCCGGCCGCAGGGCTTGGCGGCTACATTGGCGAGCTTCGTTCCATGACCGGGCATGATGCGTTGCAGATTGCAGGGCTTGCCGCGCTTTTTGCGCTTACGGCATTCACGCCGCGCGGGCTTGCCTTTGCAGTCCCCGTTGCGGCGGTGCAGCTCTCTGCAATGTTCCTTTTGCACAACGGCGCGCTGAACGGGCTAACTCATCCGCAGAGCTGGTGGTTCTTCTGGCCGATTTTGTGGAATCTTGCAGCACTCGCGCTTGCGTATGTCGCGCTGCCCACGGGTCCGTCCATCGCACCCGCATTCCTTTTCGGAGAGTTGGGAGTGTCGTTCTACGCATACATGCCGCTTGTTTCCGACTTGCGCAATCCGCCGATGAACTGGGGCTATCCGCGCACTTGGGAAGGTTTCAAACACGCTCTCACGCGCGGCCAGTATGAAGCGATAACCATGCCCGACATTTTTTCAAAGGCAGGTTTCAACGAGTTCCTCGACCAGTTGGGATTCTATTTTGAAGACTTGCGCTTGCAGTTCACGCTCGTTGCAGCCGCCCTCGCCGCGCTGCCGTTCACGCTGTGGCGCGTCACTATTAAAACGTCCAAACGCATCTTCTCCGCAAATGCATTCGTCCCCGCCGCGATACTTTACGCAACGGTGGCGGCGCTCGTGGCGGTCTTTTCCGAACTGCTTGAAAACGTCGGCGATGGCGAAGTGCCCCTGCGCCTTGACAAGTGGCTGCTTGCATTGCTTGGCATCCTTGCGCTCGCAGGCCTTGCCGTGCTTGCTAAAGATCAAATCGTCTCGCTCCTGCGCCAGCTCTCCATTCTCCCGGAACGTTCATCCTCCCATACTGGCGAAGACGCGTCCACCGGTGCTGAAATCTCCGTAAAGTTTGGCGCGGACAGCGTCATCCAACAGTGGCTCATCGCATCCGGCGCGTGCTTCGCGGTTATGTCGCTCCTGCTAATCGCGCTTGCCAAAACGAAGGGCGACATCCAAGACGGCTTCATCCAGAAAGTCAAATTCATTTCCTCTCACGGCATCTTCTCGCTGTGGATCGGCTACGGCCTCGCGCTGGGGCTTGCTTTTGCAAACCGCATCGCATCGCGCATCCTGCGGCGGCGGCCTCGCGCGCTGCGCATCGCATTTGCGCTTTTGTGCGTTGCGGCGGCACTCACCGCCGCCATACCCGTCTACGAAAACTACACCAACGACCGCCTCGTATTCGCAATGGGTTCCGCCGAGCAGAACGGGCATACCTTCGGCTGGCAGTTTGGCAACTACCAGCTGCGCGGCGCGAATGCCATCCGCGAAGAACTTTCTGCCGACGAAGAACCTCTCCCCAATCCTCTCTATCCGCCTGAAATGAGCGAAGGCGCGATATTCTTCGGCGGGACGGATCCGGGGCGTTTCGTACCCACGTACATGGTCTACTCCGCCGGCGTGCGCCCCGATGTGTTCCTCATCACGCAGAATGCTTTGGCGGACGAAACATACATGTCCGTCGAGCGCGATCTCTACGGCAACGACATCTGGATCCCAGCGAAAGAGGACTCCTCCGATGCGTTCGGGATATACGTCTCCGAAGTCCGCTCCGGCAAACGTCCCCCCAATCCCGGTCTTTCCGAGCACAACGGGCGCGTGCAGGTGATCGGTGCTCTCGGCGTGATGGAGATAAACGGCATCATCACTAAAATGATGTTCGACAGGGAACGCCTGCGCCACGATTTCTACGTGGAGGAATCTTACGCTATCAAGTGGATGTATCCGTATCTCCAGCCGCACGGCCTCATAATGAAAATCGCGCCGGAACCGGCCGACATCCCGGGCTCCACCGTCCGCAACGATATGGAATTCTGGGACTGGTACCGCCGCCGCCTGTTGCGCGACAAGGCCTTCCGGCGCGACTTCCCCGCGCAAAAGGCATTCTCCAAATTGCGCTCCGCCATCGCCGGGCTCTACTCCAACCAAGGCTTCCCCGCGCAGGCCGCACAAGCCTATCGTGAAGCGGTGATGCTATATCCAGCCTCGCCGGAGGCCGGTTTCCGCTATTTGCAGGAGGTGCTCTTCCCGCTGCGCAAGTGGGAGGTCGTGCGCGACATTCTGGACTACAACGATCGCGTAGACCCCAACAACACCCGCACTGGCGCGATAAAGGATTTGCTTTCGTCCATAGACGAGATAGAAGGGCGCATAGACGAAATACTTTCCCACGAAAGCGAAGGCAAACCCCTTGCCGCCACGGAAGCCCTAGAACTTGCGGAACTTTATATCGCAAACTCGCAGTCCGCCAAGGCGGCGGTGCGTTTGCGCGAACTGCTCGCCCGTCCGGGAGCCGATAGTTCCTGGGGGCTGCTCTACCGCGTTGCGATGCTCCAGAGCCGTGCGCATCTGCGCGGCGATGCCGCCCGCACGATGCAAAAGGCCGTTGCCGCAATGCCGCCAACCACTACCGGTGCACCTTCGTATCTTGCCACCGCCGGCAAGATACTTGCAGAAGGCGGCCTCCACGAGGATGCAATCGATGCGTTCGGCAAACGCGTCGCCGCCTCGCCGCGCGATTGGGTCACGTTGGTGGCTATGGCAAAATCCTTTGCCGCGCTCGGCCGAGAAAAGGATGCGCTTGAAGCAATTCGCGCCGCATTCATCGCCAACGAGGCCGAATCCCTCAAGCGTGTAGTGGGAGACGAAACACTCCTCCGCATCGCATCTCCTCTGCTTGGCACGCGGCATCGATAAGCGTGCAATCCAGTCCTCTAGGATATGGCGCGGGCATCTGCCCGCGCTTTTCCATATATTCCGCATATGTGCAATTCCGTCCGCCGCTTTGTTCCGAAATGATTAGGCCGACCTAATTAAGTAATTAGATCGATCAAATTGAGTGATTAGGTCGGCCTAATACAACAATTAGGTCGGCATAATGCAACAATTAGGTCGGCCTAATGCAACAATTAGGTCGACCTAATCTAGTAATTTGAACGACCTGAATTTTTCTGCACGCCCTAGAGACGGAAAAAGATACGTCTGCCGCCCGGGGGTGAAGCGCAGCGTAACCCCCGGGCGGCAGAATATGCTCTTCATGCACTCTTGCACTTGGATGAGACACCCTTATCCCGGGTTTGCATTAATGCAATCAACGCAGAGGCGCAGAGATGCAGAGGCGCAGAGATTCGAGAGAGTGTGTACTGTGGGGACGCGGGCGTCTCGCCCGCGGAGGGTTTACATTGTGCAGTTCTTGTTAGCAATATCCACACCCACTGTGTACTGTGGGGACGCGGGCGTC
>JAFVCR010000023.1 GCA_017479035.1 Kiritimatiellia bacterium
GCTGACCGGTGACTTTCAATGTCTTGCGGTAGACGCGGTCGATGTCGTCGTAGTTGTGGCCGTCGCATTCGAGAACTTTCCATCCGTACGCCTCGCAACGCTTGCGAGTTTAGTCAATCATGGCGAGGTCGGCGCGGCCTTCGATTGTGATGTTGTTGGAGTCGTAAATCAATACGAGCTTGTCCAGTTTGAGGAGGCCAGCGTAGGAACATGCTTCATGCGAGATGCCTTCTTCCAAATCGCCATCGCCGCAAAAACACCAGGTGCGGTTGTCCACTACGGCATCTTCGCCGTCCACGTTGTCGCGTGCGGCAGCCATGCGTTCAGCAACGGCAAGCCCCACAGCCATAGCGATGCCTTGCCCAAGGGGACCTGTAGTGACTTCCACGCCAGGCATCACGCCGCGTTCGGGATGGCCGGCGCAGCGGGAACCGTATTGGCGGAAGTTTTTGAGTTCGTCAAGCGTGAGATTGGCAACACCTGCAAGGTGGAAGAGTGCATAGACCAGCGCGGAAGCGTGGCCGCCGGAGAATACGAGGCGGTCGCGGTTGGCCCATTTTACGTCCTTGGGGTCGATGTCGATATATTTGAGCCAAAGGGATGTAGCGAGGTCGGCCATGCCCATAGGAGCGCCGGGATGCCCGCTTTTCGCTTTCTCGATCATGTCGGCCGCCAGGCAACGTATCGTGTTCGCCGCCAGTTTCAACTCTTCGTTGGAAATCTTTGCCATGTCTCTGAATCCTTGCTTGTGTGACGTATTATATATTTTACCATATTTCGGCACGATACGCCAATGTTATTTTTACGGCGGTGCAATAATCTTTTGCAGAGAAGGGGATTTTGTGGTATAATCCAAGGCGAAATTCCATGTATGTTCGAGTTTCCGAAAATACTTGCGTGGGAGCTCACGCGCCGCTGTCCGTTGAGGTGCAGGCACTGCCGCATGGAGCAAAATGCGGCAGGTGGCGAGTTGACCACGGAAGAGGCGTTGCGGGCGGCGCGGTCGTTCGGCGGCGTTAAACTGGCGATTCTTACCGGCGGCGAGCCGATGATGCGCAACGATTTATGCGCGTTGGCGCGGGAGGCGAGCGCGGCTGGCGCAAGATGCGTTCTTGCAACATGCGGAATGTTGGCGGACGAACGCAAAATGCGCGAATTGATGGCATCCGGCGTAAACGCCTGTTCGTTTTCCATCGATGCGCCTGACGAAACCGCTCACGACAGGTATCGCGGTGTGACTGGCGCATTCAATTGCACGTTGCAGGCAATGGCTCTTTGCCGGCGCATAGGCATGCCATTCCAGGTGAATACCGTTGCGGCAAAATCTACTATCGCACGGCTGGACGATATGGTGGCACTGGCAAAACGCGAAGGTGCGATGCGCCTAGATGTGTTTTTCCTTGTTCCTACAGGGCATGCCGCCGCAATGGAAGGGGAGGTGCCGAGTATCGCAGAAATGGATGAAACTCGAAAAATAATGGCTAAATACGGAGATTTTGTTCATTTTACCTGCCATCCGGCGGGATGTATCGGTGGACGGGGTTTTGCATTCCTGTCGGCGGAGGGGGACTTGCGCATGTGCGGCTTCACTCCCGGAACATTCGGCAATATCCGCCGCTTTGACTGTTCTCTGCCGGCAACCGTCTCCGCCGCGCAGCCCCCCTTGAGCGCAAGTTGCCGAAGCCCGTCTCACAGTGCGTGAGAGCCTTGAGCGGGAGTCTCGCCCGGGGCTTCCACGAGTCCCGCTCCCCGGTCTCGCATTCCGGAGACTGGGGATGCACTAAACAGAGACCGGCCTCTCTATCTTTAGCGACAGGGCTGACGTGGCGAGAAGAGTGTGCAGGCTTATTGCGTAGACTTGCCGGGCGTTATTTAGCATCCAAGGTGTGAAAACAGCGAAAAAGAGAGGTTTTGTCTCTCTTTTTCGCTGTTTCGCTGCACGGTTTCCACGGAGGTGCAAGGGAAATGCGGCCGCTCAACCGGCGTAAGTGGACATGGCATGGCGGACGAGCCACCCCCAAAGTCCGCCGCCGATTGCGCCGAACGCTCCCGACTGCGAGATGGCATTGCCGGCATTCCTTGCGTGATTCAATGCAGTGGCGTAATTGCCTCGCGAAGCGGCCGATACGGCCTTGTCCCGTTCCTCCCCAGCCTTTGCGCGATACGCCATAAGCGCAAGGGCGAAAAACACCGCAAGCGCGAAGATTGCAATCATGATTACGCGAATCAGCAGCACAATCGGCAGCCATGCCAAGCCCCAGTCGCGTTTTGCAACAAGAACGCACATCCAGATGTCGGCGACGATCATGACAAGCGTCACGAGCATTGCAATCTGGATCAGCGACTGTTTTCCCATTCCCAGCGATGCCTGCACATCGCCGCTGCTTGCAAGAAAGAACAACCCGACGGCCAGCGGAATGAACAAGCCGTTCAGGATTATGTCGAATTTATTGAGAAACCAATTCTTTCTCATGTTGTCTTTTCCTTCCTCAGCCGAATACTATCTTGAGTACGGACTTGGCTATCTTGCTCAGCCCGGCTACAAGCATCCAGACCCCTATCCATGTGAACACCGTGGGCGGATAGTCCGCTGCCATGACTCCAATCGCCGAGATGAACGCGGCAATACCCTCTATTATCGCCGGTACGGCGAGAGCTATCTTTTTCATTTATTTGTTTCCTTTACGTATTGCAGCAGGTGCATCCCGCCGCGAAATCTTTGTCAGAACCGGGGCAGACCGTACATTCTGGGAATGTCGCGCAGTTGTCTGCGGATTTCCGGCAGGACGGTTCTCCTGCGGTCGGCGGGGAGAGACATGAGCTGTTCCTTGAACATGGCGTGCAAGGTGCGTTTTAGTTCGGCTATCTCCGCAGTGTTCTCACCGGCGGCGAGCAGCGAGATGCCGAGATCGTCGAGTTCCGAGCGCAGAAAATCGTCGATGAAGCGTTCGTTCGCCTTTTGGGGCGCTTCGCCGGTCTTTGCCGGCAATGCTTGCGGTTTCTGCTGCGATTCGAGCTGCTGTTTTTTGCGCTGAAGTCCGGCTATCTGGGCGTCGAGGCGCTCGATTTCGGTTTCTGCGCGTCCGCACAACGGCGACACCGCCGCCGCAACCGCGAGAGCGACAAGAGACAATCGTTTCATCTGCTTTCCTTTTGCGCCACAGGTCGTTACACTGCAAAAGGAAAGGCGCACTCTCCCAGCAGAGTGAAGAGGTTTTAGTCAAACACAAGACCATGCAACGGCGATTCCGCTCCAAGGAAAGAAGCCTCTTCCACATACCACTACGTTTCCAGAGGCTGAAATCTTATGCGCGATAGCCTAAAAAAGCAAAATCATTTTGCTCTTTCGTCTTTTACCAGTTCCTGCGGATAAGAGTCTGTATCCGTGAATTGCAATTTTGCGCCTTTTTCGAGATAAAACAGCGGGAAATTCTCGCTTGCATCCCGTGCGTCATCATCTATCGTGCCGGAAGTGACAAGTTTGACGTTCTTGCCGATATGGGCTTCGCATCCTTGCAGTTTTTCCAGCCACAGCACGCCTTCGCCACTGATGAAAACCTTGTGGCGGCGGTAGTGCGGCGCATCGGAAGACGGATTTTCGCCATGTAGCCAATACTTCGAGGTATAATGGACGATTCCCGGATCGCGGTAATGTGCGTTTTCGGGCAATTCTATGGTGTACCGGCTAGTCCAAGTCCCTGCCACCGGGTCTATCCGCACGGCGTATTCCGGCAACGCCTCCCACTTTACGCGAGACGGCAAAACTGCAAAAAGCACGGCGAAACAAATCAAAAATGCAAGAATCGCCCATCGCGCCGTTTCCCAGAGATGCACAAGCCGGAGCATCCCCGCACACCGTTTCGCCGATTTCAGACGCATCGCAGCCTTGGACGCAACGAGCCGCAGAATCATATATTTAAGCAAAAGCTGCTTTTTGCCGGGATAAATTTCATTTATAAGCACGCCTGCGGCATGAAGATCCGCCGAAGAATCTATCTCGCCGCCGGTCAACTGCTCCGGCGCGGCGTATCCTGGCGTCCCAAGCGCCATGCCGCCGGCTGCAATCGTAGGATTGTGTTCCCCGCGCTCCCGGACGATATGCGCAAGAGGGGAATTCCCGATGCCGGCAATGCCCAAATCCGTCAAAACGGCATCTCCTTTGGCATTTAATAGAAGATTTGCGCCTTTTACATCCCTGTGGACTACACCGGCATCGTGCAGACACGCCAACGCCGCGAAAAGTCCTTCCGCAATGCGGTAGAACTCCTTTTTTGAGAGTTTCTCCGGCAGCGGCCGCAGCAAATCCATTACATAATATGGATTTCCGCGCACGAAACCTGTTTTGTGGACGCGGACGATATTCGGATGGTTGAATTGCGCAAGTATCCGCGCCTCGTCGCAGAAACGTTTCTGCAGCATCTCGTTGGTGTCGTCCGCCAGGATTTTCAGAGCAAAGTCGCTCTTGAGCGTTTTGTCGGCAACGCGCCAGACTTCGCAGGTCGCACCTTTGCCGAGAAACGAGACCGGGACAAGCCCGTCGAAAGACTCCCCGGGCTCAAGACTGCGTCCGGTTGCGCAAAGCGTGGATTCCAGGGCTCTTGTCGTGCGCAATGCGCCGTCCATGTCGAAACATTCGTCTTTGGGAGCGGACTTATTCATATTCGATGCGAAGACGCTCCATTTCGGCTTTTATTTTCGCCTTGAGCCGGTTTTTTATCTGATAAACGGCATTCACGTCCATGCCGAGGTCTTCGGCCACCTTTCTCGCGTCCTCTCCCTCTTGCGCGTAGCGGCGGAATGCGATTTTCACAATGCCGGATATGGAGTCATCGGCCATGACGCGCCGCAGAGCCGCAAGGAACGTCTCGTTTTGGAACTCCTGCGGGGAAGGTTCCAGCGGTTCCTGGGCGAATTTTTCAAGCCGTGCCGCATACCGCGCATCCTTGCGGAGACGGTCGATTGCCTTGTTTTGCGCTATTTTGAACAAAAACGAATGGAATGCGCCGCGTTTTTTGTAATTTGGCATTGCCCGCACAAGTTCCACGAGCGTGTCATGCACGATTTCCTCGGAATCTTCGCGCGAGAGCGGGAGTTTTGCGCAAAGCGTGCGTTCTATCCACGGCACATAATCGCCATAGAACCTCGCCCACCGGTTTTGATCGTTCCGGGCAAGTTTTTCAAGCAGCGTTTCGGTCGTCTTCAGCATGGCGGACACTAAAATGCCGCGCCCACGAGGGCACGGCGGGAGGTAAGATAAAGGGTTGAAACAAAGTTTTTTTGCAGATTCCAAGCTCTGCGGGGTGCCCGCGGGCGAGATGCCCGCGCCCCCACAGCACCTGCAAACTCCTTTTAATCCTCGGAAGCGCGGACTTTGCCTTCCTTGACGCGCTTTTCGATGACTTCCTTGGCAATCGAAGCCGGGACGGGTTCGTACTGCTTGAAAATCATCGTGAACGTGCCGCGTCCCTGCGTGACGGTGCGGATGGCGTTGGAATAGCCGAACATCTCGCCCAACGGGACGGTTGCCTTGATGAGCTTCACACCTGCACGGTCGTCCATGCCCTCGACGCGGCCGCGACGGGAGTTGATGGAGCCGTTGGCCGCGCCCATGTAGGTGTCCGGCACGACGACTTCCACATCCATCATCGGCTCGAGCAACTGCGGCTGCGCCTTGAGGAAGCCCTGGCGGAAGCACTGCTGTGCGCAGGTGATGAACGCGAATTCGTTGGAGTCGACTTCGTGGTAGGAGCCGAAATAGACCGTAGCCTTGACGTCCACAACCGGGAAGCCCGCGAGAGGACCGGATTCGAGCGCCTTGCGCACGCCCTTTTCGACCGCCGGGATGTATTCGGTGGGAATCACGCCGCCCTTGACCTCGTTGACGAACTCGAAGCCCTTGCCGGGTTCCTGCGGTTCGAGTTTGAGGCAGACGTGCGCGTACTGGCCGCGACCGCCGGACTGCTTGACGTGCTTGTATTCGCTCTCCACCGGCTTGCGGATGGTTTCGCGGTAGGCGACCTGCGGCGCACCGACGTCGCACTCGACGCGGAATTCGCGTTTGAGACGGTCGACGATGATGTCGAGGTAGAGTTCGCCCATGCCGGCAATGATGGTTTCGCTCGTTTCCTGGTCGAAGGAGACGACGAAGGTGGGGTCTTCCATCGCAAGCGCGTGGAGTGCGACGCCCAGTTTCTCGTTGTCGCCGCGTGATTTCGGCTTGACGGCGACGGAGATGACCGGCGCGGGGAAGTCGATGGATTCAAGCGTGATGGGATGCTCGGGGTCGCAAAGAGTGTCGCCCGTGCGCGTTTCCGTGAGGCCGACGCAGGCCACGATGTCGCCCGCATGGGCTTCTTCGAGAGGTTCCTGCTTGTTGGCGTGCATGCGGAAGAGGCGGGAGATGCGCTGCTCGCGGTCGATGGTGGAGTCGAGGAGTTCCTCGCCGAGTTTGAGGATGCCCGAATAGATGCGCACGAAGGTGATCTTGCCGCCGGACTTGGGATCGGTCATGATCTTGAAGGCAAGACCGCAGAAAGGATCGCTGTCGGAAGGTTCGCGCTTCTGTGTTTCATCGTCTGCGGAAACCGCCGCGCCGGCGTCGAGAGGCGAGGGGAGGTAGTCGCAAACGCCGTCGAGGAGCTGCTGGACGCCCTTGTCCTTGAATGCCGAGCCGCAGAATGCGGGGGTGATGGTGCGCGCGATGCAGCCTTTGCGGAGAGCTGTCTTGATTTCAGCCACGGAGAGTTCCTCGCCCGCGAAGAACTTCTCCATGAGCGCGTCGTCCTGCTCGGCGGCGGATTCGATCATCTTCTGGCGGTATTCCTCGGCCTTCTCCTTGAGTTCGGCGGGGATTTCCTCTTCGGTGACGGTCTTGCCGAGGGTTTTCATGTCGTAGCGGAGGGCCTTCATCGAGATGAGGTCGATGATGCCGCTGAACGTCTCGCCCGCGCCGATCGGGATGACGACGGGGACGTGGTTGGCGTTGAGCTGCTTCTTCATCTGATCCATCACGGAGAAGAAGTCCGCGCCGATGCGGTCCATCTTGTTGACGAACGCGATTTTGGGGACTTTATACTTTTCGGACTGGCGCCAGACCTGTTCGGACTGGGGCTGGACGCCGCCGACCGCGCAGTAGAGCGCCACCGCGCCGTCGAGAACGCGCAACGAGCGTTCCACTTCGGCGGTGAAGTCAACGTGTCCGGGAGTGTCGATGAGCGAGAGGCGGTATTCGCCCCAGGAGACGCACGTGGCGGCGGACTGGATGGTGATGCCGCGCTCCTGTTCCTGAACCATGAAGTCCATCGTCGCCGCGCCGTCGTGCACTTCGCCGATCTTGTAGTTCTTGCCGGAATAGAAGAGGATGCGCTCGGACGTGGTGGTCTTGCCGCCGTCGATGTGGGCCATGATGCCGAAGTTGCGGACTTTCTCCAGCGGGAACGGTTTTGCTGCCATAGTGACTCCTAGATAACTCCTGGTTTTTACTGAAAAATTTGCGGTAGTATATCAAATCCCCCCCGTAAAAGCAAGCATAAAAACGTGTATAAGGGCATAAAAAGCGCGATTATAAGTATTGACTTTTATGTTTTATGTGGTAGAATGGGTGCATGAACAATAGGAGTTCCATACTCATGAAGAGCAGTTTCAATCGCACGCCATGTGCATGGGCTGCCGTCCGCGTCGTGGTGCAGGGCGCGCGAGGGGTTGTTCGGTGTGCTTTTCTGGCATTGGCGGCGTTTGCGGCGGCAACGGCTGCGGGGGATGATTTTGCATATCGCAAACTTGGGCGCGACCGCGTGCTCTTGATGAACAACGATTCCAACACGCTGTGCCCGATAGACCACCAAGGCTATTACGATACCAACACGACTGAGGTCGCTTATTGGGTGCACGACGGCGGGGAGCCCACAACTCCTAGCGACGCATTGGCCAGATTGAATTTGATGGCCGGCACAAACCATACATATTATGCAACGCTTGCCAACGATGACGGAACGGTGAGAACCAACAAATGGGTGTTGCAAGAATGCCGCGCAGGGTCTGCAGCGGCACCGACTACTTCGTCGAGCGCCGGACGCGCATATCTTCCTTGGTCGCCTACATCCGAGCCGTTGGAGTATGGCTATTACGCCTACGCCGTAATACCGATCCCCACAACTGCACCTGCAACCACTTCCAACAGGCGCGGTTTGAAGCAGGTGGCAACGGTGACGATGCGCAATACCACGAACGCAAAAGTATTCTCGCCGCATTACGCCGATGGCATTGGAGATATATTCTTCGATGCGGTGAACGGGTGGACGGCCAGATCGGACACACTGCGGATTTACGCTTCCACGAACACGGTGGGCGGTGTGGATTTTCTGGGCGACGATTACGACATAAACGCAGACATGGCATGGATTCCGTTGAGTGCGGATGTCTATGCGGTTGTGAACTGCAGCGGAATATCGCAGGTCTCCGGCAATACTGAAGACATAGTGTTGAACTCCACCGTATCGACCTCCAACAGGTTCTTCCGCGTGCATGCAGACGTGCAAAGGCAGTTGGGCGGCTACAAGGGGCCATGTTGCTTCAAGATCGAGCGCGCGAATGCCATCAATACCGCTAATGCGGAAAGTGAAAAGGATTACGAAGACCTTGTTCTTATCGACAACATCCTTGTTACATATCCCCGTGCGGGGCTTGAACTCTCCCAATATGGCCGCGAGGACGAATCCTACACCGGCGTGCAGGTGGTGGGGCACGGCGGCGCATGGAGCGTTCCGTTCCCGGCTGCGGGAGAGACGGACGTATTGCCGCGCGCCAAATATGATGTGGATGTAGCCGGATTGCCGGAGGATGAGGCCATAACGGTGAATGCGGAAATAGACAAGGCCGTGCTGCACTATCGCTGGCGGTATTTGAAGCAGCAGACGAACAACTGGGCGGAAATAGAGTTGAGCGCAGATTCTGCCACGGCAACGCTTTCCTCCACGGAGCCGTTTGATCTGCCCGATGCAGTTGGCGATGTGGAGTATTACTTTGCCGCCACATACCGCGCAACGCACTACAAGCCTGTGGATTATGCGTTTGGCACAGCGAAGGCACCGGAGGTAGGATATTCCACGGCATACACGAATCTCTTTTCCGCAACATTGCAGAGAGAGGGCGAGGAAACGTTTGCCAAGGGCACCGATTATTTCTTCCGTTTGCGCAATGCAAGGAGCAACTACGAGGCGTTTGGCGTGGATTTGCGATGGGGAGACGACTATGTATCTTCCGAGCTCAACGAAGAATACATACCGATGGAATTGACTGCGGACGGCACATGGCGCGGCATCTGGCAGATTCCTGCGGCGGCGGACGGCAAGAAATTCTATTTTGCGTTCAACGGATCTAATCCGCAGGTGGCGGGCTCAACAGAATGGGTCGATGCGCAGGAATGGTGGATGCCTTCGACTGCCGTGGAAAACTGGCCTGCAAGCGGACTTGTGCGAAAGGTCGACGGTAGGGACGATATGCGCAACCAGGAGATGGAAGTGGATATATCGTCCGGCGCGGTGATATTCACGTTTGAAGAAAATGCGCAGACTTATTCGGTGGCGCGTGGCGAATACCAGAATTTCAACAAATGGGGAAGTGCGAAAGGCGTGAACTTTACCGGAAACAGCGTGGTGACATCCGGCGTGAGCCGTTACCAGAGCTTGTCGCAGGCGGGGGTGCGTTCGTGGGTGACGAACTATCTGATGGGCGCGAAAAAGTATTCTGCCGGCCGCAACGACACCGATTTGTGGGAAGAGTCGTTCGACATGAGCCTTTACACGCTCGAAGACAGGATGCTGGGTGTAGAACAGAGTTGCGCAACGCCAAACGGCTGGGAAATGGAAAATGGAATGTTCGTGGCGGAAGCCGGCAAAACAAACGGCGTTGCGGCGCAGTTGCACGGGCAGGGGATGGGTTCGCTTGAATTCGACAATGTGGATAGGCCGCAGGGCATCGACAACGTATCGCTCCGCGCACGCCTCGGGCGCAAGGTGGATTTCGAATCGTTCTCCGTGATGGACGGAAACAACAAGTCGCTAGTGTCGAACTATGTTGTGGCTGCAAAGATCCTTCTCGGCAAAGACGAGCAATATATCTCGCCTACCGAGCCGAGCGCGTCACTCGTTACATACTATCGCGCCACGAAGGGTGCATATGAAATGCGCGTGCACCGTATCTGCACAGCCGCCACTGCTACAAACGCTCCGGCGCAGCGGCTATACTACCTTGAAGTGCAGTTGAACAGGTGGGATTACGAGGACGAACAGTATGCCTACACGAATCTCTTTACTCCGCTTGTGGGGTCGAATTCACCCGTGACGAACGACACCGCCACGCTCAAGCGCTATCCGAATGTGCTGAACACGACGCTTTGCGGCACGGCTGCCACAGATTATACAACGTTTTATTTGGGCACCTACTCCACAGCAAACTCCGTGAAACTGCTTGCCGGCATCTGCCTTGCAAGCAACAACGACACCGTAAACGCCAACCTATCCACGCCCGGGAGAATGCTCACGTTCGAGTTCGAGGATACGTCGTCCGCAAGGCTTTCGCAGGGAACTTACGGCGTGGGCGCAAACGACTGCCTCGCTTATTTCAAAAAGATATTCGCCACGACAATGCCCACCTCGAATATCGATGCCACAGAGACGTTTGGCGGCAACGAAACCACGCTCGTAAGCGATGAAAACGCCAGGTTTGATAATAGCTGGGCACTGCCAAGGATGTCCGTGCATTCGGACTTGGGTGAAACTACGCTGAAGGTAAACGATCTGACGCAGACGTTGAACCTTTGCGTGAAGCCATATGGTACGAGGGAAGGGTGGATCACGGTAACGAATGTCGCAGTATCATCATTCAACTTCACGAACTCCAACGTTCCGCTGCGCTACCCGGACAGTTGCACGTTCAAGATCACGACAGGCGGCACCACAAAGAAATCCCGCGTGGACGTGGTGGTGGACGATATATCGTTCACGCGGCTGCGCGGTACGGACGACCCAATGTTGGCTTCGCGCACATACGATTGGACATTCACCGAGGCGTGGCCGCGCTACAACATAACGACGAACAGCAGCGGAAATAGGATTTCCATCGTCACAAATTCCGCAGTAATCAGCCTTGCACCTTGCCGCAGCGTCACCAATCTGCCTGTTTCCATACGTTCGCCATTGTTGACGAATGGTGTTTCGGTATTCGGTTTTACATGGACGAACGTGACGGATTACGCCCAAGCTCCGACGTTGCTGATACAAACAAACAACGTCTCCAGCGGGTACATCTACGGCGAGTCCACAACCCTCTCCGACTGGCACACCGTGGCGGAGCACCAGATAATAAACGCCAGCGGCAGTTTCGCGTTGCCGTTGAAGATGCGCGCTGCCACGAATAC
>JAFVCR010000189.1 GCA_017479035.1 Kiritimatiellia bacterium
CTTGTATCTTCCAAAACTCGGATTTCCGTATTTTGAACGGATCCATTTTCAGTGCCGCTCCCATGGACGAATACAGCGTGAGCGTCTCCACCGCCAACGCATTGCGGATGAGCAATGCCTTGTGCTCAAGCGAATCGATTGCATCGATCACATAATCGTATTTGCGAAGATCGAACTCCGATGCCGTGTCCCTGCAATAGATTTTCTGGATTGCATCTATCTTTGCCAGAGGATTTATTTCGTGAAGGCGGTTCTTCAGTGCATCTACTTTTACATCTCCGGCAGTTTTGATAGTGGCCATCAACTGCCGGTTTACGTTGGTGACGCATACTCTATCGGAATCTACGATTGCGATTTCGCCGATGCCTGTGCGCACTAGCGATTCCGCGCACCAGCTGCCTACGCCGCCAACTCCGAATACGATTACTTTGGCCGACTCCAGCGCATCCATCGCCGCCTTGCCGACCATTAGTTCAGTACGTCTGAAAATTCCCGCAATCATAGTACGCTCCCCGTCAATCCTGCGGCCCTGCCACAATCTCCATGCACTTTTTAGCGCGTTCGGCGATGTCGCGCATCAGCGGCACGGGCGAGTCAAGGGCAATTTTCCGTCCGCCAAATCCATCAGGATAGAACGATACCTTCGCATCCGCATCGTGCGCAAACAGGCTCTTGTGCAGTTTTCTCAATTCGCCGAACTGCCCATCGATGGCAGCCGCATACTTTGCATCGCCCAACCCCATTTCCGAAAGATACCGCACCATGCGGAAATTCCACAACGCCACATCCAGCGCACGCGAACATTCAAGATGCGTCCGCAGCCATTCAGTGCGCATCAGAAACTCTTTGCGCACATCCTGCGGCACATCGTTGCAAGTGGAAAACAGTTCTTCCATTCTGCGCGTGGCCGCAAGCGCGCGATCCTTCTGCGCCGCCACGCGTGCGATATTCTCGTCCGAAGGGATCAACGCGGCGTGTCCGTCCGGCAAATAATGCCGGTTCGTGTAGCGCAGCAAGTCCTCCCGCCGCGAAACGGTTTTTGCAAATCGCGACTCTGTAGGTGCGCCAAGCCCCAATGGCGAGAACGATGCCACCGCCGCATCCTCGGAAAGCGCCATAGCCTCCGCAATCTTGTCCGCATCGCCCGTGCCATGTCGCACCAGAGCCCATTCGCGCAAAAGGTCGTCAAGTTCCTCGTCGGGATTCCATGAAAGTTGCCGCCAGACATGCAGATTCACCGAATTCATCACATCGTCCAAAGCCTCGTATCCGGGATTGTTGTATCCACCGGCATAAAGGCACACGCCATCCACGTTCGCCATTTTCTTTACGCGCTCGAACGTGCCCTTCGTATGCTTGACTACCGCCGCAGGCAACCACTGCAACCCCACCGTCTGCCCCGTTATCTGCCATTCGGCAAACTCCTCTCGCCCGCCGCTTTTGCCCAGCAAATTTGAAAACGGCGCATCTGGCTGGCAGTCGCAATTATAGACTTTCGTCTGGAATATAACATTGCCGGAAGCCTCTTTCATCGCCTCGTTCCACGTTGCCGCAGCATCCGCTTCGCCGGCGTATCCTGGCGCGTGAACCCACTCGTCGCCCAGCCAATGCGGCGCACCCGATGCCCACGTACGCACGATGAGTTTCTTGCCGAGCGGGGTTATCGCATTGTCTAGGCACTTCACCATCGCCGCCACTTGCCGGCCGAACGTATCCATGCCGTTCTTTTTGCACCGCTTGCATTTGCAGTTCAATCCATAATCGTCCCAGAACGTCACCACAAGCCCGTCGAACCCGGCAGCCGTGGCAAATTCCCTCGCGTATGCTCCCACGAATTTCCATGTCCATTCATCGCTTGGGCACAACACGCCTTTCTCCCAACTGTTCGTTGGCGCAACTGCTTTGGCTGAAGGATGCTCCTCCAAGAAAGCCTCCAAGAGCGCCTTGTTCCACTTTGCCGCGTTGCATCCGTACAAAAATGGATATGCCTCCACAACGAGGTCATGTCACTCTCCAACCCGCACAGATTGCGCCCGCTCGGTCTGCCGCCGCGCTTTTTTCAACGCCTCTTGACTGTCCTGCGGGAGCCTTGCGAAAACCTCCGGCATGGACTCTTCAAGCGTCACGGCGATATTGCGCCCAAGATGCACCATGTTGCACCCTGTCGCCGCTATCCAGTCCGCCATTGGATGCGAAGACGCACCATAGTTCACCATCCTGTATTTGAACCTGGCCGTGCGCGTGAACGATTCGCCTTCGCCAAGGTTTTCCCAGCGCGGCCTGTCGTATTGCGCATAAAGTCTGCATCTCGGCGAAGATGCTTCAATGACAAACTCCCCGTCCTTGCGCACCACTGTGTAGGAATCATTGCCGTCTATGCCCGCCGCCGCAGAACCGGCAAGCAGCACGCACAAAAAAAACGAATTTGCAAACCTCGTCGTATCCATGCTGCCATTCTAGCATATTTTGCATTTTCGTGCAACGCCAGAGCCACTGTCAAATTGCAAGCATGCGCTCTATTGCAAGGCGGGCACGTGCGGCGATGGCATCGTCCACGGAAACTTGTGTTTGCATGTCGCGCAGAGAATCGCGCACTTTTTCAAGCGTGATCTTCTTCATGTTCGGGCACACGAGGAAAGTGTCTACAGGGATGAATCGCTTGGAGGGATTCTCCTTTTCCAGCCGGTGGAGGATTCCAGTTTCCGTTCCAACCAGGAATTCATCCGCCGTGCTTTCCCGTGCAAACTTGCACATGCCGCCTGTAGACAGCACCTTGTCTGCGGCATCGCGCACATCCTTGCGGCACTCGCCGTGCACCATTACAACAGCATTTGGATGTGCCGCGCGAGCCTTGGCGATCGTCTGCGCTGTAAGCCGCGCATGCGTGGGACAGTATCCCGGCCAAAGAATGTATTGCGTTCCAAGAAGAGACGATATGTGGCCGCCGAGATGCTGATCGGGGACGAAGATTATTTCGCGGCCTTTGGGGAATGTGGCCATTACCCGCTCGGCATTGCCGCTTGTCACGCAGATGTCGCATTCGGCCTTTACCTCCGCAGTGGAGTTTACATAGCACACCGCCGCCGCGCCTGGATGCGCTGCCTTGAGTTCGCGCAACTGCGCCGCATCGATCATGTCCGCCATTGGGCAGCCGGCGGTGGCATCCGGGATGAGAACCGTCTTGCCGGGATTGAGAATCGCCGCCGTCTCCGCCATGAAATATACACCGCAAAAAACAATGACCTCTGCATCCACTGTTGCGGCCTTGCGTGCAAGTTCAAGCGAATCCCCGGTGAAATCGGCAATATCCTGCACCTCGCTGCGTTCGTAGTTGTGCGCTAGGATTATTGCATTGCGCCGTTTCTTCAAGTCTGCGATTTCTTCGGTTGTGTCCATGCCGTAATACTATCATAAAACACTCCGGCGTTCAACCAGTTTTTGAAACTCGCTCGCGCCGGTGCTTTTGCGGCGCAAGCGGAAATGCAAACTAAAATGTTGATTTCGCAAGTAGAATCGTGTATAATGCGCCGCAGAGGTAAAAAAGATTTTACGGGAGTTTGTCATGGATGCAGAAGAAGGTTTTGTTTCGTTCGTGTGCAACGCCTGCCGCCAGGAGATAGAGGCGGCCCGCCAACATATCGGCGAGACCGTGGAGTGCCCCGCTTGCGGGCACCCTTTGAAAGTCCCCTCGCCGGAGGACGCACCCACACCGGCGCAACTGGCGGCGATGAAAGGCCGCACCATCCGTATCGAATTGGGAGGCATACTCTGACGCGTACGGCACGATGAAGCGGGCATTGATAGTTTCCTCCACTTCCGCATCCGCATCGGCGCGGGAGGTCTTGCGCATCTCCAACTGGGCTATGGCTCTCGAGAAGAACGGTTGGGAGGTGGACGTGCTGGTGGATTCGTCCACCACGCTTACCGAGGCGGCACTTGGGGACGGCTCAAACGTCCACAAAGCCGTGAATTGGCCTATTGCCGGCGGAACGTGCCGGTTTTTCATGGTTCTCGCGGCGGTTCGCCTTGTGGCGAGAAACAAATACTCATTGCTTGTAGGCGTGGGCGGAGGTGCAGAAATCGTCCGCGCCGCCGATCGTGCAACTTTGGCGAAGTTTAAATACGTGGCCGATGTAATCTCATCCGCCCCCGCCGGGAAAGTTCTGAAGCACGCAGCAGCCGTCACCGCGATCGACTCTACCGCATGCGAAGCCGTGGCATCAATTGCGCCACGTGCGCGGCTTTCGATACTTGAGGAGCCGCACGAGGATATTGGCAGTGCCGATTGGACGTTTGCAATGTTTGCGGAGGCGGCAGGCCGCGTGGCCGAATATGCAATTTCCAGAGGTGCTACATGAGCGGCAAGGCAAAGGGCACGAAAAGAAAAAGCAGAAAGCAACCTCCGCCGACTCCTGCGCGCCGCATGTGCCGGTGGACGGCGATAGCGATGGTTTTGTATGTTGTTGCAATGTGCTGTGCAGGTTCTTATATGATGCGCGGCACCGCAAGAGAAATTGCAGACCGCAAACAGGATTGGCCTGATTTCCTTTGGTCGCGCTTTGAGAGTTACGGCAACTGGACGAATTTCATTCTGGAAGGGCTTGGCTGGCGCGGTGCCGATGCCGTGTATTCATACGACGTACCCGCACCGGAAGGCAGCATATACTTTGCCGGAGCTCCTGTGCGCACCGGCCCGCCCGCTCCTAATGACATCACGATAGTCGAACGCGGTGAATTCGCCATTGGCTGGAGCGATACTCTTCTGCATCCCGCATGGGTGGCGTACCATATTCCCCGCGAAGCGCGTTTCAAACAAGGCAAGCGGCCATCCTTCCGCCGCGACCGTACAATACCCAATGCGCCTATTACTACAGACTATACATATTCCGGCTTTGACCGAGGCCACATGGCACCCAACCATGCCATCGCCACGCGTTTCGGCGAGAATGCGCAACGCGATACGTTCCAGATGGGCAACATCTCCCCGCAGACTCCCGCTCTGAACCGTGGTGTGTGGCGCGAAATAGAACTTGCCGCCGCCGATCTTTGGACCGCTCGCTACGGCGAGATTTGGGTAATCGTAGGCACGCTGCCCGCCACGTCCGGCCAGATTCCCAAAATCGGTCCTGGCATCGACGTGCCGGCTGCATACTATGCCATAATAGTTGCCGAAACAGCCTCTGCATCCAATGGCGAAGGCGGCAACGATGAACCATTCGAGGTTCGCGCACTTGCTCTAAAGTTTCCGCAAGACATTGAATTGGGTGTATTTGCCAAGTATTACATAGTCAGCATAGATTCGCTTGAGCAGGAAAGCGGATTGGACTTTTTCCCGGATTTGCCGGAGTTCATCCAAAATCCGCTCGAAGCGGAAACTCCCACGCGGCTGTGGCCGGTGCGCTTTTGGGACATATGGGGGCTTTTGCGCGTGCACTGCGGCGGATGACATTCAAGAAGGAGGAACAATGATCAGGACATTCAAAACCACGGGCACATGCGCCCGCGAGATAGAATACGAAATCGAAAACGGCACGGTGAAATCGTGCGTTTTCAAAGGTGGATGCCCGGGCAACACGCAAGGTGTGGCTCGTCTCGCCGAAGGCCGCAAAGTAACGGAACTGATAGCCTTGCTAAAAGGCATCCAGTGCAGAAACGGCACCTCTTGCCCCGACCAGTTGGCACGCGCACTTGAAGAGGATCGCAATCATGGCATTTGATGAAGCCACGACTATCAAAACCCACACGGCGATGGGCGCGGACTACAATGTTCTCGTCCTTGCGGCACCACGCCTTGCCGCCGCACTCGCGCCGGGGCAGTTTGTGCATGTGCGCATACCTCGCCTTGAGGCAAGCGCGCTGCGCCGTCCTTTCTCCGTATTCGATGCGGATCCCGCAACTGGCGAAGTCTCCATTCTCTACAAGAAAGTCGGGCGCGGCACTGCCGCTTTGGCACAGGAGGCGGCAGGTGCAACGCTAAACGTCATGGGGCCGCTCGGCTTCGGCTTCCCGCTCAAGGCCAAAGGAGTGCCGCTTCTTGTGGCGGGCGGATTCGGCGTGGCTCCGCTTCACTTTCTTGCAAAACGCATCGCAAGCGATGGCAAGCCGATATTGTTCGTTGGCGGCAGAACGAAGGCCGACCTGCTTGCGCTGGAGCGTTTCGCCGCGCTCGGCATTGAATGCCGCGTGTCGACAAACGATGGCTCTTCCGGCACAAAGGGATTCGTCACCGGCCCTCTAGACGAGGCAATCGCCGAACTGCGCGCACGCGGTGAAGCGTTTGAACTTTTTACTTGCGGACCTGACGGCCTGCTCAAGGCAGTGGCCGCCCGCGCACTTGAGTGCAACGTGCCAGGATGGATTTCTATGGATCGCCACATGATTTGCGGCGTTGGCGCGTGCTTTGCATGCATCCAGAAAATCCGCCAGCCAAATGGTGCAATATACAATGCCCGCTGCTGTGTGAACGGGCCCGTGTTCAAGGCCAAAGATCTTGTGTGGGACTGATTTTGGGCATTTATCCCTGAAGGAGTTGATATGTTGATTGAATCCATCCATTCCCCTGCCGATGTCAAAAAACTCTCGTCCGCAGATATGCGGCATCTTGCATCGGAGATCCGCGAACTGCTCATAAAGAAACTGCACAAGCATGGCGGGCATGTGGGTCCAAATCTCGGCTTTGTGGAAGCAACGATTGCGCTGCACTATGTTTTCAATTCCCCCGAGGACAAAATCGTATTCGACGTTTCGCACCAGACCTATCCCCACAAGATGCTCACGGCTCGAGCGGGGGCATGGCTGGACGAGGCTCGCTATGATGACGTGTCCGGATATTCCGAGCCGTCGGAGTCTCCGCACGACCATTTCATCATCGGCCACACGTCCACAAGCATTTCGCTTGCCGCCGGGCTTGCAAAGGCTCGCGACCTCCTTGGGCAGAAGCACAACGTCATAGCGGTCATCGGGGACGGCTCGCTTTCGGGCGGCGAGGCATTCGAGGGCTTGGACAATCTCGCCGAACAAGGCACGAACGCAATCGTGGTCTTCAACGACAATCAAATGTCCATCGCCGAAAATCACGGCGGCCTGTATCAATCCCTTGCAGAACTCCGCGCAAGCAACGGTCAAGCGCCCGGCAACTATTTCAAGGCTCTCGGCCTCGACTATCGCTACGTGGCAGACGGCAACGACGTGGATGCGCTTATTGCCGCTTTCAGCGAAGTGAAAGACATCGGCCATCCCGTAGTGGTGCACATAAATACAGTCAAAGGCAAAGGCTACGCACCCGCCGAATCGAACAAGGAAGCCTGGCACTGGACCATGCCCGGCTTCGACATCGCAACCGGCGCACGCAAGAGCGGCGAATGGATCGGTTCGCGAGTAGCAGACCATCTGCTCGCCAAAATGCAAGAGCATCCTGATCTCGTGGTGATAAATGCCGCCGTCCCAGCAATGCTCGGTTTTGACAAAACCCGCCGCGAACGCGCCGGTAGGCAGTTCGTTGACGTGGGCATCTGCGAAGAGCACGCCTGCGCATTTGCATCCGCCATCGCGAAAGGCGGTGCACGCCCCGTATGGAGTGTAGCCTCAACGTTCCTCCAACGCACCTATGATCAACTTTCGCAGGATTTGTGCATCAACAACAACCCTGCCACGATCCTCGTTACTGCGGCATCGCTCCTCGGCATGAACGATGTCACCCACCTTTGCTGGTTCGACATTCCCCTTCTCTGCAACATACCCAACATGACATATTTCTGCCCCACTTCCGAGGCAGAATACTTCGCCATGATGGATTGGGCAATCGCCGTGCGCGAACGCGGTCCGGTTGCGATCCGGCAGCCGGAGAACGGCGTGGCAACGAACGATGCTGCCATCCTGCAAGACTACTCCTCCTGCGGTTACGATATAACCCGCCACGGTAGCGATGTGGCAATCCTTGGCCTCGGTAACTTCTACAAACTCGTCGGCGAACTTGCCGACGCTCTCGCAGAAAAAGGCATCAATGCCACATTGGTGAATCCTCGCTGCGCAACCATCATCGACACCAATACGCTTGAATCGCTCAAAGCGGAGCACAAAGTAGTGATAACGCTTGAAGACGGTGTTGTCGACGGCGGCTTTGGAGATAAGATCGCGCGCTATTATGGCAACTCGTCCATGAGAGTGCTGGTCAGAGGTGCGGCAAAGAAATTCGAAGATCGCTACGCTTACAGCAGCATCCTTGAAGCCAACGGCCTCACAGTGCCACAACTCGTAGCCTCCGCCACCGCTGCACTGGCCGCAACCCGCCCGCAATAATTTTGCGCGGGCGCGGCCGTGGCATTGGCCGCCTGCTACTTGATGGATATGGCGGCGAATGACGTTGCTGAGAGTTTGACGGTGCCGTAGCCGGTGTCGCCCACCATCACGCCGGTGAACGACACCGTTCTCTTTTTCTGCTTGCCGTTCACTGTCTCGTAAATGACGAAACTCCCTTTGAACGAGCCGTTTTTGGCGGTGTATGTCAGTTTGAGTTTGTTTGGATTGATCGACGGATCGACGATGCGGATCCCTTTGATCTTCAAAACGGTTGTCGAGGGAACTGTTAGTTTGCCGTTCGTGGCATGCAGGGTCATCTTGAGCTGCGGCGATGTGACTGCAACGAACGAATAGGACGATTTTGTCAATTTCGGCACGCCAGCCACGGCACCGGGAATGCCGGGAACTTCAATCTTCGAGCCTTTCAGAATGATGTTGAAACTTGCCGCCTTCGTCAGCGTTACGGGTATGACGGCATAATCTGCACCTGCCACAAGTTGCGCCGTGGCCGATACTTTCGTGCCGTTTGCAAGTGTCCCCGAAACTTTCGTTTTGCCTTTTGCTCCTATCGATACGGTGCAACTTGCATATCGTGAGCCGTCCGGCCATACGATATTGAATGCGGCAGGGACGGCCTTGAGGTTTGCTGCGGCAGCGGACTTGTCCGCTGCGGATTTCCCCGCCCAGAGATTGCGCGCACCTGCCACCTGCAATTCGCCCAAAGTCCCTGCAATCCCCTTTTCTCCAAGCGTCACGGCGAGAATTCTTTTCGATTGCGCGGATGTCGCCCGCAGTGCGCCGTTCTCCGCAGTGCCTTTGTACGAGTATTTGCCTTCACCGGAGACCTGTGCTGATGCAGTGGCTTTTGCAATGCCGCTTTTTGCCGCCTTTGAAAGTTTGATGGTGAGCGAGCCTTTCATGTTGCCGCTTGAATCGTAGAGATACGCATCGAACGTTGCGGCTTCGTGCGCGTCCCATCGTGAAGAATCCGCCGGGAACAGCGCACCTGATGCGGAAGAGATGCCGCTCGCCGTCCAATGTGCGTAGAATGTTGTGTTGGAGTAGATCGCCGTGTATTGGGACACTTTTGTGCCGCCGCTTGCGGATGTGTACCATCCGTCAAACGTGTAGCCGCTGCGCGTCGGCGTGGGCAAAGCACCCGCATACGCGCCGTAAACCACGCTTCGCGAGGTTGTGGCCACGCTACCGCCATTTGCGTTGAATGAAAGCGTGCAGTAGTAGGTGTAATTGTAAGTCCAATGTGCGTAGTAAGTGGCGGAGTATGTCGGCACGGTTGACGCGCTTATTTTCGTGCCGCCTGTCGCTGACGTGTACCATCCTGCAAACGTATAGCCGCTGCGTGTTGGCGTGGGCAGCGTGCCGAGCGTCGAGCCTTTGGTTACGTCTCTTGTTACGCTGCCCGTGCCGCCGTTTGCATAGAAGTATATGGAATATGTATTCGCCTCCCATCTGGCGTAGTAAGTGGTGGAAGCACTCGGTACGGTGGAAGCAGTGATTTTCACGCCGCCTGTCGCTGACGTGTACCAACCTGCGAACTTGTAGCCACTGCGCGTGGGCGTGGGCAGAGTTCCGAGTGTCGAACCTTTTGCCACGTCTCTTGTTACGCTGCCCGTGCCTCCGTTTGCATAGAAGTATATGGAATATGGAGCGGACTTGTCCGGCGCGGAAAGTTTGATTACCTTCATGCGGCCGCCCGTGACGTAAACGCCTTTCTGCGTAAATGCGTCTGTGGTGTCGCTAGCGTATGCGGTCAGGTCGTAATTGCCTTCGGGCAACGTACCGTAAACGAGTTCCACTCCGATTTTCTGCGATTCGGTATCGTTCTTGCCGTGTTCGAGATAGTCGGCTATTATGCGCTTTTGCTGGTCGGTGTTGTAATAGGTATGGACGAGTGCGCTTTTGGAGGACGGGAAATAGACTGCTTTGCCGTTCTTGTCGCAAATCTGTAAGAATATCCCGCCCTGTGCAAGCACTCTACCATCTGGCGCATGCTGGTAAAGCTTGCTTTCGTCCAGAAGAAATGCTTTTATGCTTTTGAAAACGACATCGTCCGCCCCGCCGGAGCATTGGTATAGCGAATCCGTGGGATCGGCGGTTGCGTAACCCGTGCCGCCGCCGATCAGTCCACCGATTAGAAGCCCTCCCAGTCCACCGGTTAGAAGCCCTCCCAAGAGACCGCCTATGACCGCACCCGAACCTGTGCTGCTTTTTGTGTTTTCGGAGAGCGCGGGAGAGTGGCACTTGGCGGCATACAGGCATTTCTCGTCTCCAAGCGCGGCGGACCACACATGCACGAGGCCATCCCACCGCGAGCCGTTTTTCGTGGAGTAGTCGCCTGCGATGCAAAGAGTCTTGGAAATCTTCGTTCCTTTGAAATGCCATGCGTCTGCAAGTTCCCAAAGGAACTGCGACGCGTATTTCATCTGGTTGGCCTGATACCCCGCAAACCCCAACGTGTTGCCGCTTTCGAGATTCTGCCCATAGTGCGGAGTGCCAAGCGTTATGTATTTGCCGATCTTGCCCGCAGCCAAATAGCCTTTTGCAACCATGCAGCGCACCACAAGCCCGCCCATCGAATGGCAAACCACGTCAACGGGTCTTCCGCTGTTTTCGTATTCTTCCCTCAACTCACGAGCCGCGAGCGACGCAACGGTTTCGATTGGAGTGTCGTTGCTGCAACCGAGCGATGAATAGGAAAACGCCACAAGTTCGTCCGCCCCGTATCCCGCATTCGATTTTAGCAGTGTCTTGATCTGCCCCCATACGCTTGAATCGCTGTTGTACCCGTGCAGGAACACAACATGGTTGCGCTCTGCCGCACACGCGGCGGCTGCGGCAATTGCCGCGCAAATGACTGCAATCGTCTTCTTCATGCCTCACCTCTTCAGTTACGCTTTTCTGCTGGTGTATTCCGCCTTGTCGATCTTGCCGCTGCGGTATTCTTTCTCTAGTTCTTCCAAATCCATGCGGATGTATTGATCCACATTGTAGCCGCGCATTGGTTCATTGTGACGGACAACGCCGCGATTGTTGAAATTCCCGTACACGTTATGATCCTTAAGCGTCCACATCGTACCGCTTGCATAATCCGCCATGAAACCCGGGAACCCGCCTAATAATATGAAATTTCCCAAACTCAATATCGAAAAATGGGCTTCGCGTTTTTTTATTACAATTCTTCCGTCCGGAGCCTCGAACTTGAACGTATATCTGGCAGGCCCGCCTTCCTTCGCGCCAGACGGCAGCGTAACCTCTTGCGGCAGAGTGAGCAGTTTGGTCATCGGCATGGCGTTGCTGCTGATTTGGCAAGTCGCATTCTGTTCGTCCGAATCGATGTACAAACGGTATTGGGACGAGCCGAATAAGGTTGTACATCCTCCCGCCGCAGCAAGTATCAGTGCCGCCGCGCAGCATTTTGCAATGGTTTTCATTTTGCATCCTTCCTTTGAACCGTTTTCATATCCTCTTCCATGCGCTCGAGGGCGGCAACCGTGGCATCCGCCACCGCCTGCGCAAACAATTCCTGCATCGCCAGCAACGTCCGGTGCTCAAGGTGCCGCCATTATGCCCGAACCTTCCCTGACGCTATGGTGATCGTCCCTGTGTGGATGCGATGAGTAGACTCCAAACATGCTGAGCTGCGACGAGGATACCAGACGTGTCCGCACGGTTTGCGGCTGTATGTTTTTGATGTTGGGGACAGACACCGTCACGTCACAGTCGCTGCATATCTCTTCCTGCGCAGGGAAAAAGCCAAGCGTGAGAAAGTATGGACC
>JAFVCR010000190.1 GCA_017479035.1 Kiritimatiellia bacterium
AGTAACTTTGCATCGGGTCTGATGATCGCGCTGAACCGTCCGTTCGAGGTGGGCGATTACGTGAAATTAAACGACGTGGAAGGCGCGGTGCGCGAAATGAACATGATCGCCACTACCCTCACGACGCCCGACAACAAGAAACTCGTAATCCCCAACAAGCTCGTGTGGGGCTCCACCATCACCAACTTCAACACGCTGGGCAAGCGGCGCGTCTATATGAAAGTGGGCGTGGCGTACGGCACGGATCTTGCGCTCGCGCGCAAAGTGGCAGTGGAAACCGCCGCCGCGCTTCCGGGCGTTTTGGCGGATGTCGCACCCGTGGCGGAGGTCGTTTCGCTTGACGATTCGGCGGTGACGATGACCGTGCGCGTGTGGACTGCAAGCGCGGATTACTGGACGTGCTACTGGGCAGGGCTGCCCGCGCTCGCACGCGCTTTCGCCGATGCGCAAATATCCATTCCGTTCCCGCAGATGGATGTGCATGTGACCGGATTGAAACAGGATTGACTTCCACTCGCAGGCAGCACGACATGATTTCGCCGCAATCGGTAAAACGTTATCCTTTGTATCTGCGCGAGGTGCGGGAATGCCTTGCGCGCGGGGATAGGTACGTATCGGCGGCGGTGCTTGCAAAAACTCTCGGCATGGATCCCATCTTGGCGCGGAAGGATCTTGCCGCAGTGGGCGTTACGGGCCGGCCGCACTTCGGGTTTCCCGCAGTGGAACTGCGCAATGCAATCATGTCCACGCTCGGCTGGGCCAACGAAACAGAGGCGGTGCTCTGCGGCGCGGGTTCGCTGGGCAAGGCGTTGTTGGGATATGCCGGCTTCCGCGACCACAATCTCTCCATCGTCCTTGCATTCGACACCTCCCCAAAACTGGTCGGCAAACGCATACACGGCGTGCCGGTGCACGATTTTGCGGAGATGGGTGCAATGGTGCGCAAGTTGAATGTAAAAATCGGCATCCTAGCGGTTCCTTCCGCAGCGGCGCAGGTGTGCGCTGAAGTGCTTGTGGCATCAGGCATAAAGGGCATCTGGAATTTCACCACCGTTCCGCTTGCACTGCCAAAGACTCTTGCCGTACGCAACGTGGATCTCGCAGAGTCCCTTGCGCTTCTTTCCCACGAAATATCGCGCCGTTCCATTGCAGGTGCCGGGGAGCATTGACACCATGACTATTGCAATAACAGGCTTGGGTTTGATCGGCGGATCTTTTGCGAAGGCGGCGGCGCGGCTGGGGCATCGCGTCCTCGTGGAAAACCGCACGCGCGCAACGGCGCGCCTGGCGGTAGAGGAAGGCGTGGCGGCCGGCATCCTCGGCGAGGACGGATGTTCGCTCGCGCAATGCGAGATCGTAATCGTGTGCCTGCCCCCGGAGTTGTGCGCACCGTGGATCGAGAACCATTCGCACGAATTCGCGCAAGGCACGGTGGTGTGCGATGTGGCTGGTGTTAAAACCCCCGTGTGCGCACGGTTGCGCAAATTCGCGCTCGAAAACCGTTGGACGTTTATCGGCGCGCATCCTATGGCCGGGCGCGAAAAAGGCGGCTACGCACAATCCGTTGCAGATCTCTACTGCGGCGCGTCTATGGTGCTGACACCCTATCCCGCAAGCGGCCGTTCCCCGCTGGACAAACTCGAACGCTTCTGCCGCTCAATCGGTTTTGCGCAGGTCGTCTATACCACACCGGAATTGCACGACCTCATGATAGCCTACACAAGCCAACTGCCGCACGCGATTTCATACGCATATTCCGCCGACCCGCTCAAGCGCGA
>JAFVCR010000191.1 GCA_017479035.1 Kiritimatiellia bacterium
CGGAACCCCCGGTACAGACAAAACAAAAACAAGCCCCGAAGGGGCGGCAGAATATGCTCCTTATGCACTATTACACTTGGACGAGATGCCCTTATTTCGGATTTTGGATTACCCGAAATAGTTTGCAGTTGTCGCGCCGCATCCATAACTGCACACGGCAAATCCTCCGCGGGCGAGACGCCCGCGTCCCCACAGTACACACTCTCTCGAATCTCTGCGCCTCTGCGTTGATTGCATTTTCAAACTGCACACTGCAAACTGCAAACTACATTATGTGCCACGGAGAGCCTCCTTTATTGTTTTGTGCAACGCTATTATAGCGTATTCGGGAAAAAGTCTCCCCTCTTTTTTCTCTATACTCGGAATATATTTTCCATTGATTTTATTGGCTCAAATGAATATCAGGGATAATTTATCCCTGATATTCCGGGATAAGGGTGTACCATCAGACCTCTTGCGTTTGCAGAGGGAATTTGATAGTATCGCGGCATGAAGAAGTTTTTTGCCATAGATTTGATGCCGCTTTTGTATCGTGGATATTTCGCGTTTCTCAAAAAACCGGCTCTCACCGCAAGCGGCATAAACACGTCCGCATTGATCGGGTTCGCAAATTCGCTGATGTCGATATTGAGCGAACACAAGCCCGACTACATAGCCGTGGCGGCGGATCCCGCCGGCAAGACATTCCGCCACGAGATGTATCCCGAATACAAAGCCGGACGCGCAAAAATGCCGGAAGACATCGGCGCGTCGATTCCGCGCGCGATAGAACTGGCGGAAGCGCTCAATATCCCCATCGTGCGCGCAGAAGGTTTCGAGGCGGACGATGTAATGGGAACGCTTGCACGCCTTGGCGCAGAAGCCGGGCTTGATGTTTTCGTGGCAACGCCGGACAAGGACGCCGCGCAGCTCGTCGCCACAAATATCCGCCTCTACCGTCCCGGCAAAGGCGGCGACGCAGCCGAAATATACGACGCCGCGAAAGTTTGCGAGCATTGGCAAATCGCCTCGCCAAGGCAGATGATAGAATATCTCGCGCTTGCGGGCGATGCTTCGGACAACATACCCGGCATACGCGGCGTGGGCGAAAAGACCGCCGTGGGGCTGCTTGCCAAATATCCGGATGCGGAGGCGATTATCGCGCACGCAAACGAAATACCAGGCAAACTGGGCGAGAAAGTACGCGGCGGCATCGACGATTTGCGCCTGTCGCGCAAACTCGTGACCATCCGCGATGACGTGCCCGTAGAATTCGATCTCGAACGATTTGCACGGCGTGAAGCGGACAAAACGAAACTTGCCGCGTTCTGCAAGAAATACGAATTGAACAGGCTCGCCGCATACTTCGGCATCGACACTGCCGCCGCCGCGAGCTCCACCGTTCCGTTTGCATCGCTGCCGCACGAATACACGCTTGTGGAATCGGATGAAGATGCCGCCGCACTTGTGGAAGAATTATCGCGTGCACGCAAGATTGCGTTCGACACGGAAACCACCGGCACGGATTCGAAGAACGATGAATTGGTGGGAATAAGCTTCTGCACGGAGGAAGGCAAAGCGTGCTACGTGCCGGCGCGGCGTAAAAGTGCAACCGCCGGCAGCGGCGATCTGTTCGGTTCCAACGCAGCGGATGCCGATGCGGTGCGCGGTGTGGATCCTGCGGTGTTTGCGGGGATTTTCGGCGATCCGGCCAAAACGCTCATAGCCCACAATGCCAAGTTCGACATTGCCGTGCTCGAACGATACGGGATAAAGTTCGGCGGGACTGTGCACGATACGATGCTTGCGCATTACGTCTTGGATGCAGCAGCGCGGCACAACAAGGAGTTTCTGGCAAAGGAACTTTTAAACGTTGATGCAATACCGATTTCGTCTCTGATAGGCTCGGACAAGGCGGCTGTTACAATGGGGGATCTACCGCCGGAGGCGATATGCGAATATGCGGCGCAGGATGCAGACCTTGCTTTCAGATGGGACGCAATACTGCGCAAGAAAGTTGCCGAAGCAGGGGCGTTGGCCGCGCTTGAAGATGGCGAAGAACCTCTGGTGCCGATACTGCTGGAGATGGAAAAAACCGGCGTGAAGTTCGATCTCGCCGCGCTCGCGCGCCTCGGTGCGGAACTTTCCGCAGAGACGATGGCGATATTGGAGGACATCCGTGCAATCGCGGGAACCGGGCTGAACCCAGATTCGCCCAAGCAGTTGGGCGAATTCCTGTTCGGGGAACTAGGCCTTGGCGGCGGCAGGAAAACATCATCCGGCCAGTATTCCACAGACGAGAAAACGCTACTGAAACTTGTGGATGCGCATCCTGTGGTGAAAAAAATCCTCGACTACCGAGCCCTTGTAAAACTGAAGAACACCTACGTTGACAAACTTCCCCGCCTAGCAGATGCCAGCGGGCGCATACACACTACGTTCACGCAAGCGTTCACGGAGACGGGGCGTTTGAGTTCGGCGAATCCCAACCTTCAAAACATCCCCGTAAGGCGCGAACGCGGCAAGGCTTTGCGCGCCGCAGTGGTGCCGGAAGACGACAACAGTGTAATCGTATCGGCGGACTATTCGCAGATCGAACTGCGCATCATGGCCGCCATGAGCGGCGATGCCAACATGATCCGAGCATTCCGCGAAGGCGCGGACATCCATCGCGACACCGCCGCTAGAGTTTACGGAATCATGCCCGAACTTGTTACAGACGACATGCGCTCGAAATGCAAAATGGTGAATTTCGGCATTATATACGGCATAAGTTCGTTTGGCCTTGCGGAAAGATTGGGATGTTCGCGCAAAGAAGCCGCAAATCTAATCGAAACATACTTCAAAACATATCCCAAGATAAAGGCTTTCATGGAAGCCCTTGTGGCCAAAGCGCGGACGAATGGCTATGCCGAAACACTCCTTGGCCGCCGCCGGACGCTGGAAAACATCAATTCGCGCAATGCACCCGCACGCCAGGCGGCAGAACGCGACGCGATAAACACGCCTGTCCAAGGCACCGCCGCAGACTTGATAAAAACCGCAATGGTGCGCGTCCACCGCGCTCTCGCCGCAGGTGGATTCAAAACACGCATGATATTGCAGATACACGACGAACTCCTGTTCGAGACACCGAAAGCGGAACTTGACGCGGTAACGCCCGTAATAAAACGCGAAATGGAAAATGCCATGTCGATAGGAGTGCCGCTGGAAGTAGCCATAGGCTCCGGCGCAAACTGGCTCGAAGCCCACTGATTTCATCCCAAAACGCGATAAATACTCGCAACCGACACCTCCGGGGCAGGGCAGATCCGGAGGTGTCGCTTCTCACGGTATTTCACCCGTATAATCCATGCCATACCGGCAGGATGGCTATAAATTCAAGAGGTTGAAATCAAATTTTAACCCCTGGAATTTATAATTTCAAGAGGGTAAAAATAAA
>JAFVCR010000192.1 GCA_017479035.1 Kiritimatiellia bacterium
AAGGGTTGTCCCCCCCCCCCCCCCCGTATTCTATAGTGAATCTCGCATAGTATGTAAGCCCCCATGTCGCGGCGGGGAACTCGTATCTCCACGTAGGCCCGCTCTCGTCCGTCCACGTCACCACCGCCTCTGCGCTATCCGCCACGCTCGCCGCCGTATCACCCGCATAGCAACGCACGGTTGCGCTCTCCGGCGCGTTTGCAAGCGTCACCGAAACCGCCAACCCCTCCGCAGGATTCCCCTCGAACGTTGCCATAGAGACATACGGCTCCGCCCCTGCCGACCAGTCCACCGCCTCTTCAAGCGTTGTCGCGCCGCAGAATTCGTCAAAATACACCGCGCCGTTCTGCGTCTGGTAGTTCCCGCCAAAAACAACGCAGTTGAGGGAGTTTTCGGAGTAGTCGATCAAATCCGCCTCTCCCACCTGCACCCAATCGGCACTGCGGTTGTATCCCGCCACGGGCTGGGCAAACGCCGTCACGATTTCCTTCCCATCTGCCGATATTTCTAACTTTGCGCATGCGATATACGTGGCATCCGCCTCCACCGCATCAATCAGCGTCGCGGTTTTCACCTCCCCGTCGCTGCCTTTAATGGAACATTCAAGCGCGCCCTTACCCTCCTCGTGGCAGTTGATCCCAAGCCACACGAACCTTTTGGACAGCGTAGGCATCAAGAGATAATATGCCGATGAGGAGTCCGAGGAGTGATGCCCCGCATAGGTCGGTTTGTCGTAATGCAACACGCCCACGCCGCGCGAGTTTTTCTCCGTCAGTCCCTCCTCCGGCGTAAGCGTGCCAAGTGCTGCCTGCGAGGTGGCAAGCATCGCACGGAAGTAAAACGCGCTCTCGCCGCTCAAATTTGCCGCCGTCAACGCATTCTGCAACTTCCGCACCTGCACTCTCGGGCGGTTCTTGTCCGTTCCTGCATTCACCAGCCCGAACTTGCCATCTCCCCTGTTTGCCGTCTGCGTTGCGGAAAACGAATTCGGGAACGCAAGCGACGTGTTATACGCCTTCAATACACCCGTCCCCCCATTCCAGTTTTCGCTGAATCCCTTTATTTTGTCGTTGCTTGGCGTAGTGTTCGGAGATGCATTCAACGCGGTATCCACCTTGTATCCTTTGGAAGAATCAATCGGGCACCCATCGTAAAAAAGGATCGTTGCATTGCATTGCGCAAAACAAATCGCTCCGGCACCCGCCAATATCGCCAATCTTCCTGTCATACACATCTCCTATCATTACGATTATACCATACCCCATCCCGCCATACCACACATTAAGCGACACAACATCATGCCTTTTTGCGACATGCCCATCCACCCATGAAAAAAAGATGCGCAACTTTCGTTGCGCATCTTTCCGCCGATATTCCAATGAATATCAGAACATTTCCGCGCGGCGGCGGGAACGGTTGCGGATGCGGGCGCGCGCGGATTTCTTGCGCGCCTTCACGCAGGGTTTCTCAAAGTAGCGCTGGTCGCGCAGGGTCTTGAGGAGCCCTTCCTTGTCCAATATCTTCTTGAGGCGCTTGAGCCCGCGTTCTACAGACTCGCCCTTCTTCAGCTTCAACTGGATTGCCATGTTCTCACCTCCTTTCGCGGCGTTTGGTTCGAGGTATGTGATTACTTCGCAATGACGCGAACCATCTCGAGCACCTTGTTGGAATAACCCCACTCGTTGTCATACCAGGAGAGGAGTTTCACGAAGGTCGGATCGAGCACCATCGACTTGTCCGCATCGAAGATCGACGTACGTGCGTCGCCACGGAAGTCGGTGGAGACCACTGCGTCTTCGGTGTAGCCGAGAATGCCCTTGAGTTCGCCCTCGGACGCTTCCTTGACCGCTGCGCGGATCTCTTCGATCGTCGCGGGCTTTTCAAGTTCCGCCGTGAGGTCTACGATGGAAACATCGCTCGTGGGAACGCGCATCGAAATGCCGGTGAGCTTGCCGTTGAGGGCAGGAAGAACCTTGCCGACCGCCTTCGCCGCACCCGTCGAGGAGGGGATGATGTTCTCGAGGATGCCGCGGCCGCCGCGCCAGTCCTTCTTGGAGGGACCGTCCACCGTCTTCTGCGTCGCCGTGGCGGCGTGGACGGTCGTCATGAGGCCGCGCTTGATGCCGAACTTCTCGTAGATGACCTTGGAGAGCGGCGCAAGGCAGTTCGTCGTGCAGGAGGAGTTGGAGATGATGTCCTGCCCGGCGTAGGTGGTGTGGTTCACGCCATACACGAACATCGGCGTCGCGTCCTTGGAAGGGGCGGACATGATGACTTTCTTCGCGCCGGCCGTGATGTGCGCGCGCGCCTTTTCGTCCGTAAGGAAGAGACCGGTGGATTCAACGACGATTTCCGCACCAACTTCGTTCCACTTGAGTGCCGCCGGATCCTTCTCGGCGGTGAGGCGGATTGCCTTGCCGTCAACTACGAGATTCGTGCCGTCGACCTTTATGCAGTGCTCGAACTTGCCATGCACGGAATCGTACTTGAGCATGTATGCGAGGTAGTCGGGATCGAGCAGATCGTTGATACCCACGATCTCGATGTCCTGTGCGAAGTTTTCGACCGCCGCGCGGAAAACCATGCGGCCAATGCGGCCGAAGCCGTTGATGCCAACCTTGATAGCCATTTTGATTACTCCTTGTCTCCGGAAGACCCTTCCCCCGGAAAAGTTGCAGAATTATATCAAAAATCCCCCTGCTAGTCAACATTTGATTTCCCCACCGCAGTTTGCCGCATTCAGTTTGCAGTGTGCAGTTTGCAGTGTCTGCCTCCTGTGGGGACGCGGGCATGCCTGTGCGGCTTCGCACCTCGCCCGCGGTTTTCACCTCACCCGCGTCTTCCACCCCATATCCTGTATATATATATAAATATATATACCATACTCACACAAAGTCCACAAAGTCTTAAAAAACTTTGTGCCCTTCGTGAACTTCGTGTGAGCCCCCCCATCGTGTCCATCGCGTCCTTCGTGGTTGAATGTATTTTATTCCGTGGCGCACTACAGTTCCCCCATGCGCCAATCCTGCGGCAGCGCATCGTATGCGGCGCGGAATGTTTCGTCGAACGTCAAATTCGTGGAATCTATCTCCAGCACGCCGTCGGCCTTCGTCAATGGTGCGTATTTGCGCGTGGAATCTATCGCGTCGCGCGCCAATAGCGATGCCTTCACATTCGCTTCCGTACCCGATTTTATTCCGCTTGCGGCATCTTGTTTTGCACGCCTTGCGGCACGCGCCTCCGCAGACGCTGTTAGATAGAACCTTGCGGGTGTTTCCGGGAACACCGCAGTCGTGATGTCGCGCCCTTCCACCACCAGATTCCCGAATTTCACCAACTCGCGCAACAACGCGCTCACCCTGTCGCGCACTGCCTTTTCTCGCGCAATTTCGCTCGTGTGCGCATTTATTCTCGGCTCGCGGATTTCGTTTTTCGGCTCGTATCCGTTCACGCGATACGCTATACGCCCGGCCTCTGGCGCACATTCTATTTCAACGCTCTTTGCAAACTCTGCTATCGCGTCCGGGCTCGTCGTATCGATCCCGCGCTCGAGTGCCTGCCATGTGTAGATGCGATACAACGCGCCGCTGTCCACGTGCAGATACCCGAGCTTTTCCGCCAACGCCCTTGCCACGCTCGACTTCCCTGCGCCGCTCGGCCCGTCTATCGCTATTATTTTCACCATGCCTCGTCCCGTCCTCTCGCAATTGTTTTGTTCAAAGTTTCATTTGCTATGTCGCAGATTTCATCCACCGCCGGATCGTCCGTCAACGTCTTCAAAAACCGCCTCCTAAACTCAAGATGCCCCCTCTCCGCACAAATCCTGTGGCTTGCCGCGTAATACAATCCACTTGCCATCCACCCCACCTGTATCAGCACGAAATCCGGTATCGAACGTATGAACCCGTAATCCACCGGTCTGCCGTTTTTTATTGCATCCGTCACTTCTGCCGACGGCCTCGCCTCTGCCGGCAAATTCCAGAATGCCCTCGCATCCTTGCGCCAATCGTGCTTCGCCAGTTGCGTCTCCAGCACGCGGAAAATATCCAGCTTGTCCGCATCCCTCACCACCTTCGCCGCCGCCAGCGTCAACTCGTCCATCTCGCTCTCCGGGATGTCGCGCTTGTTGTGAACCAGCACCGCCGCGAGTATCGCATTACGCTCTTTTCCCTCAAGTGCCGCCAGCCACCCTTTCTCAACTACTATGTCGTGCGAAAAATCTGCATGGTCCACGCTCTCCGAATCCCTAAACGTATTGTATCTGCGCAACTGTTCGTACCGCCCCGTATCGTGTAGCAGCGCGGCGGCTCTGCACGTCCGCGCCATCTCGTCTCCGAACCCTTCCGCCGCGCATATCTCCTCTGCGTTTTTCAACACGTTGTCCGTATGGACGCGCTTCAACTCCATCATTTCCTCGAGCGGCGCGAACGTCTCCACGTACGCATCGTATTTCGCCTTCAACTCTTTCAAGAATTCTTCAGTCATCGGCCGCCGCTTCTTTCTGTTCTTGTTCTTCGGCCTTTGCGCTCACCTCCGCAAGCGTCTGCGTCCCGCTCAAAAGTGCCACCACCTGCTGCTGCACCTCGCCAAGATTCTCCAGCCGCAGTCTTGGATCCATCACCACGAAACTCTCCCCCGTCTTGCGGTTTTCGTACACTCTCAAAAGCGTTCCGTCGTCCTGCTCGCGCACGTCCCGCTCCACCAGCACCTTGCCACGCTCGAGCATCACTGCAAGCACATACACAACGTTCTTCATCGCCGGATCTTCCAGCTCGCACAGATGCCGCAAAAGTTCGTCCGCCGTCTCTTTCGCCACCGGCTCTTTGCGCGCATCCGGCGGCGGCGGCGCAGTATACACCCCCTCCCACACGCTGAACGGCTCCCAGTCTCTCTTCGCGTCTTTCCAACACTTCACATGCGCATCGTACCGCTCGTAACCGTCTTTTATTTCCTTCAACGCACTGGCCACCGCCTGCTTGTCCTGCAGTCTTTCGCCGCAAATCGCACAGACGTGCGCGCGCGATTTTATATTCCATTCAGTTGCCACGGCGCAACCCTTTCACGAATTCGGCTATCCTCTCCGCAGCAATGCGCAGTTTCTCCATCGAAGTCGCATACGAACACCTTATGAACCCCTCTCCGCACGCGCCGAACGCCGTCCCCGGCACCACCGCCACATTGTGCTCCAGCAGCCTCACCGCAAACTCCTGCGCACTCAGCCCCGTGCCGCGTATGTCCGCGAACACATAGAACGCACCCTTCGGCAAAAGTGTCTTCAGCCCGCACTCGTTCAAACTCGCCACGAGGAAATTCCTCCTCCTGCGATACTCCTCGCGCATCGCCGCCACGTCCGCATCCCCTTCATCCATCGCCTCCACCCCCGCCACCTGCGAAAGCGTCGGTGCGGACATTATTCCATACTGGTGTATCTTCATCATCGCGTCGATCACCTCTTCCGGCCCGCACGCATACCCCAGCCTGAACCCCGTCATCGCCCAACTCTTCGAAAACCCGTTCAGCAGTATCACATTGTCCCTGAACTCCTCGAACCGCGCGAACGACGGCGGCATCGCCACCTGCTCCTCGTCATATACAAGTTCGCTGTATACCTCGTCCGCCAATATCAATATCCCCCGCCCTTTCGCCCACTCCCCTATCGCACGTATGTCCGCATGCCCCAGCACCGCCCCCGTCGGATTGCACGGGAAATTCAGCAGCAGTGCCTTCGTCTTCGCCGTCGCCTTCTTCTCTAATGCCTCCACCGTCAGCCGGAACTCGTCCTTCACCCTCGTCTCCACCGCCACCGGCACCCCGTGCGCAAGTCTTATCGTCGCCGAATAACTCACAAAACACGGCTAGTGATACATCACCTCGTCCCCCGGCTCCACTATCGCCCTTATCGCCGCATCTATCGCTTCCGACACCCCCACCGTCGCCAGCACCTCCCTCTCCCACGAGTACTGCGCCCCGAACCTCCTCGCCAGATACCTGCATATCGCCTGCCGCAACTGCGGCGTGCCTAGATTCGACGTATAATGCGTCGCCCCCGCCCTCAACCCCTCGTCCACCTTGCGCAGTATATGCCACGGCGTGTCGAAATCCGGCTCGCCCACCCCCAGCGAAATTATATCGTGCCTCTGCGCAACTATGTCGAAGAACGCCCTTATCCCGCTCTTCGGCAATTCCGCCACATGCCTTGCCACAAAATTCATTCGTCTATTTCGTTCTTGTGTTTCTTGTTGTATTTCCCCCGCCCCCTCACGGGCTTACCGACAGCCTCGCATCATCCGCCGCCGCATCTTCCATGTTCACCCCCTGCTCCTTGTACGTCCTCAACATAAAATGCGTCGCTGTAGACAGCACCCCATCCAGCGTCGACAAATCAGCCGCCACGAAATGCGCCACCTCCTGCAAACTCCTCCCCGTCACAAACAACAGTAAATCATACCCCCCGCTCATCAAATAGCACGAGTCCACCTCCTTGAACCTCGCTATCTGCGCCGCCAAATCTCCAAATCCACTCCCCTTCGACGGCCTTATCTTCAGCCCTATCACCGCATGCACGTCCGTCGTCTCTATCTTGTTCGGATTCAAAATCGCCTTGAAGCCGCGGATTACTCCCGCCGCCTTGTACCCCTCCACCTTGCGATGCACCTCTTCCTCGGTCATCCCAAGCATTTTCGCGAGGTTTGCCGCACTTTCTCTTCCGTTTTTCTTCAGTTCTTCAAGTATCGGATCCATGTCATCCTCCATGTATTCCGCAGTTCCCGCCAATACTACCACAAATCTCCTTTCCCCGCAAGTCATTCTTGCCCCCCCCCTCGAAACCCGCAGTAGTTTGCAGTGTGCAGTTTGCAGTTTGTAAAATGCAATCAACGCAGAGGCGCATAGGTTCGAGAGTCATGAGAAAAGGTGCAAGAGCGTACTGTGGGGACGCGGGCGTCTCGCCCGCGGCTTCCTCCACTCACCTCCACCCATCCCCTCCCTGCACTCCCCTGTAGAACCCGCCCCCTCCCAGTAGCACCTCCTGTGGGGACGCGGGCATCTCGCCCGCGGCT
>JAFVCR010000193.1 GCA_017479035.1 Kiritimatiellia bacterium
ATATATTTATTATAAATATTGTTATCTTGAAAAATCCGTTGGATGCTCTTCGAATAACGATTGACCACGATGTACGGGGCACCACGGTTGGCCCGGACCGGGTAGAGTATGGCTCCCCCTTTTTTCGGTAGCCTCTTCGGAAGGGCCTGCTGGTTGCGGCGGCGGCGCGGGTTGCGGTTGTGCGACGGCGGCGGGATAGTAGCGGCGGCGGTATTCCTCGAGTTCCGCTTCGCGCTTGGCCGCCTTGTCCGCCGCAGCCTGCCGCGCCTTGTCCGCTTCTTCAAGCGCGGCCACGCGTTTCATGCTTTCTTCCAGCTGCTGCTCCAGGAGGCGTGCGCGTTCGGCGGCGGCCTTTTCGCGCGCGGCGCGGGCTTCTTCCTCGCGCTGGCGTTCCTTGGCCTCGTAGGTGCGTTTGAGTTCTTCGAGCGCGGCTAGATTGTCCGCCTGGATTTTTGCGATGCGCGCCTCGTAGCCTTCGGCGGAGGGCGCGGCCGGTGCCGGCGCGGGAGATTGCACGTTCACCACGGGAGCGGCGGCGCTCTGGTGGGGCGTGGCAAGGACCATGTCTAGCAAGCGGTCTTGCAATGTCTGGTTGCGCCCGAGTATCGGCACCAGCAACATTACGAACGTTGCCACCACCAGCGTGAGAAGGATTATGAAAAACACGCTCAACCCCAGCATACGCTTGCGGGCGCGCGCCTGCTCCGCATCAATGTATTGCTGGAAAGCCTTGAGAACGGGAAATTCGTTCATCGCGCCTCCCTGCGGGAATATGGACATCGCAGTCTGCGGAGGCACTTCGCCCGTATGTTCGTTGTCGTTCATCATCGTGGTTTCATTCTACCATATATGTGCAATGGCACGCAAGCGAAAAAAGAAAAAATCTGCAATCATTCCTTGCGTTTCGCTTTGCGCGCGCACGCCTCCGCCATCAAACGCCGCAGCGCAAGCATCGCGCACGACGTGGAAACATACCACATCGCGCATCGCACATAGTCCCACGGCTCGAATTCAAAATGCATCCACGGCATCGCCGCCATGCTGCGGCTCGTGAACGCCATCGCCGCCATCGTGAACGCCGCAAGCGCGTTCGGCACCGTCCCAAGCGGCAGCCACATGTATGTAGCACACACCCCCATTGCGGAAAACACTATGTGCCACGCGGCAAACGTCACCACAATCGGCCCTGCCACTATCGCCCCAAACGAAAATTTGCCGAACACCGTGGCGGAAATCCCCATGCCCGCAATCCACGCCACGCCATTTATCCCAACGCATATCAATGCCGCATGGAGTGTGCGCATCGCCCAACCCGGCCGCCTGCCTTTGCACGGCAGCAGCGGCCGTATCAACCCGCCAAAAAGCCTCACCCCCGCAAGTATCCACACCATCACCGCAAACGAAAACGTACACCCCGCGTCATGCACCAGATCGGGATCAAGCCCATACAGCACCAACGCCGTAAGCGCAAGCGCGGCCACGCTGTTGCGCTGGCGCATGGAAATATCCGCCGTGCACAGCATCGCCGCCATGAATCCCGCACGCATCGCACTCGGCCGCGCACCCGTCAGCATCACATACGCAAACACGCACGGCAGCAGTATCGCCGCACGCACTCTCGGCGGCATCCGCGACGCTCTCAAAATCCGCGCCATCACAAACGCCACAAGCATCACGTGCAGCCCGCTCACCGCAAAAATATGCACCGTGCCCGCATCCACAAACGTCTGGCGTTCGGCCTCTGGCATGTCCGTTCGCACACCCAGCAAAAGTGCCGCATCCAATGCAGAAAGCCCCGGCCATTTTGAAACCCCCGCTTTGCACATCTCCGCCGCCTTCTCCTGCACCGCCGCATACGCTTTGCGTATCGCATCCACCGTATTTTCATATTGCGGCGTGTGCTCGAACACATTGCCTTCCTTGCCCTCAATATACAAACGCGTGCGCAGCGTCCCCACGCGGCGGCATCTGCCCTGCACGCGCCATTTCTGCCCCGCCTTCGGTGCGGCCTGCCCTTCGCCAAGCACGCCCTCTGCGAATATCGCCACCCCGTCATCCATCGAAACGAACGCCGCCTTGCCCTCTTCGCATTGAAGCGTCTTGTCCACTCCCAAAACGAACGTGGCCTCCATCCCCGGTACCGTTACGTACGCAATTCTCTCTGATCGCACATGGCAGCTGCGCCACGCAAGTGCCAATCCCAAAATCGCTATGCACGCACCCATCGCCTTGCGCGACACTCCCCTGCACGCGCACGCCACCGCCGCAAACCCCGCCACGAACGCCGGCAGCACCCACGCGCAGCACCACCACCCCTCAAGCGCAAACCCCACAAGTTCCCCCGCCACAAGCGCAACCGCCCATCCCGCAGGATGCGTCGCCACCATTCCACGCACTACGGCCCACGCCGCCACCACATGGAACGGTGCAATCTTTTTACCTCCAGTAGGATTGGTCGAGCGCACGGTATCTTGTGGCCTCGTAAATATCATCCTGCTCCACCGCGTCGCGCCCGGCGAGGTCGGCAATCGTGCGCGCCACCTTCAAAACGCGATCGTACGCGCGCGCCGAAAGATCCAACGCCACAAGCATGTTGCGCAGTTCCGCAAGCGCGCACGAACCCATCTTGCACACGTCCGCAAGATATTTTCCCGGTATCTCCGCATTGCACGCCACGCCTTCCATCGCCGCAAATCTCGCCTTCTGGAATTCCCTCGCCGCCACCACGCGCTTGCGTATTTCCGCGCTCGTCTCCCCGCGCGGCAGATCCGCAAGTTCCGCCACCGGCACCGGTGCCACCTCCAGCTGCAAATCTATCCTGTCCAGCAACGGACCCGAAATCCGCGCGCGGTAGCGTTGTATCGCCGCATGGTTGCATCTGCACACATGTTTTGGATCGTCCGCATATCCGCACGGACACGGATTCATCGCCGCCACCAGCATGAACCTGCTCGGGAAATCGCACGTCGCCGCCGCCCGCGCAATCGTCACATGCCCATCCTCCAACGGCTGCCGCAGCACCTCCAGCACGTTGCGGCGGAATTCCGGAAACTCGTCCA
>JAFVCR010000194.1 GCA_017479035.1 Kiritimatiellia bacterium
ACCCGCTCCACGAAGGCCGAGATGCAGGTCAACACCTGCTCCGCCTGCCATCCCTATTTCACGGGGCAGAAGACGATGGTTGACACCGAAGGCCGTATCGACTCCTTCAAGAAGCGCTACGCCAAATTCTCCAAGTAAAGTGCTCGACCTCGCCAGGATAAACGCACGCTTGGCGCATCTTGCGGAGGTCGAGGAGGCTTTGGGAGCCCCCGACGCGCTCAAAGACATCTCCCTGCGCCGCCGTTTGATGCATGAACACACCGCTTTGAAAAAACTCGAAGCGGTGTTTTCGCATTATCTCGCGCTCTCGAAGGCTCTCGCGGAAGCACGCGAACTTGCCTCCGATCCCGATCTTGGCGAAATGGCGGCAAAGGAGGCGGAGGAAATAGAATCGGCTCTGCCCGCCGCCGAAAAAGACGTCCTCGCCGGGCTGCTCCCGCCCGATCCGCTCGAAATGCGTGCCGCCGTGTTCGAGGTGCGCGCAGGCACTGGTGGCGACGAGGCCGCACTCTTCGCGGCGGATCTGTTCAGGATGTATTCGCGCTACGCCGAAATGCACGGCATGAAGTGCGAGGTTATGTCCAAAAATTCCAACGATCTCGGCGGCTGCAAAGAAGTGCTCTTCACAATCCGTGGCGACGGCGCATACGGCCTTTTTCGCTTCGAGAGCGGCGGCCACCGCGTGCAGCGCATCCCCGTTACGGAAACGCAAGGCCGCATCCACACCTCCGCCGCCACCGTCATCGTATTCCCTGAAGCGGACGAGGACGACGCATCCTTTGAAATCCCCGAAAAAGACCTCCGCATCGACATCTTTTGCGCTGGCGGGCATGGCGGGCAAGGCGTGAACACCACTTATTCCGCCATCCGCATGACCCATCTCCCCACCGGCCTCGTGGCTCAATGCCAGGATGAACGCTCCCAGCAGCGCAACAAGGAAAAATGCCTCGCCACTCTCAAAGCTCGCGTCCTCGATGCCAAACGGCGCGAAGAAGAAGCCAAACTCGGCGCGTCCCGTCTTTCCCTTCGCGGCAGCGGCGACCGCTCCGAACGCATCCGCACATACAATTTCCCGCAGAACCGTTTGACCGATCACCGTATCGATCTTACCCTTTATTCTCTGGATTCTGTGATGGAAGGCAATCTCGCACCTGTTTTGGACGCACTGAAATCCGCCGATCTTGAAGACCGCCTCCGCACCGCGCTGGAATCAAACGCTTGAGTGCAATGCAACGGCGGGAGTGCTCCTCCCGCCGCGTGTACTACTTATAAAAACCTCGTTTCATATAACCTATAGGCAGCCTCCTTCCCTTTTACGTTTGCAGCGCCTTACGGGGGAACCTGTTTTGCCGCGCCTTACGGTGGAAATCGGTTTTGCCGCGCCCGCTCCGCGGGCGCACACGTCACTGTCACTCCACGATATAAGCCACGCGGAAGCCGAGCTGGGCGTAGGTCTGCCCCTTGCCGTTTGCATGGCGCATGGAAAGGCCGGCTGTCACGCGATCCGCCGTAGATCCGCCGTTCACGCCGATGCCCACGGTGACCTCGCTCGTGGCGCGCCCGGTGGTGCGCGGAAGAAGTCCGTTGCTTTCCTGATTGGTGTAATCGCCTTCATAAACGCTGTCGCGTGTTAGTTCCCAGCAATTGCCCGAAACATCGTAGAGACCCCAGTTGTTCGGCAGCTTCTGCCCTACGTTTTTGCGGTTGGTCGTGCCGTCGTACCATGCGTATGCGGCGAGATTCGCGGCGGTGTCCCCGGAAAGGAATTTGGTGGAAACCCCGGCGCGCGCGGCAACCTCCCACATGGGCGCGGTCGGCAGATCGAACCCCTTGCGTCCCGTCTTGGCGTTCAGCTGCCATATCAGCCCAGAAGAAGGCTGCGCACCCGACCCCGCAGAGCCGCGCACCGTGTTCCACGACACGTTGCTCCTCGGCAGAAGGCTCGTCTTCGAGAATGCACCGTCTCCGAGCGCATACGCCCATTGCGCCTCGGTGAACTCGAATATGCCAACGTAGAAATCCTTGTCAAATGTGGATTCGTGGACGTGATTCGGGAACATCGCACTTCCGTCGTAATAGTTTCCGTTCCCGTTTTCCGTGATCGTGTATTTACCGGCGGGGACTTTGCGCAGGACGAGTTTCTTCGTCTTGTAGTCGTTATTGGTGTTGTATTTCTTGTTCGACGCATCCTGCGTCGCCATGCCCTCGAACGTCACCGCCCATGTCTCCAGATCGACAATCATATAATCGTCCTGCCCGCCTTTGTAGACGTAGGGAGTCATAGTGCAATTTTCATAGCGCACGTTAAACGGCGGCTGCCACTGCGCAACCCAAGTAGAGCCTTGCGAAACTTTGAGGTCGTTCGTTATCACGCCTATTTCTTTCCCCGCCGAATCCTG
>JAFVCR010000195.1 GCA_017479035.1 Kiritimatiellia bacterium
CACCGCGGCCACGATACCCCACTATAGCCATCTGCCGCCATCCGATGATGTTTTTGCTTGAGTGGAGGGTGCATCGGGCGCGGGTGCGCCGCCGCCGAGGCCGAGATCCACGTCTGCCGGCGCGGGAGGGGGAGGAGGCGGTTCGCCGCCAACGCGCAATTCGCTGTCTCCAGCAACGACGAGGTCGCCATCTTTGAGCAGCACGCGATCCGCGCCCAATTGGACACCGTTCACAAATGTGCCGTTCGCGCTTGCGAGGTCTGTAACCCACAGCGAGCCCTCGCGCACTTCGAACATGGAGTTCTGCCGCGACAGAGCGGGGTCGGGTATAGAAATCTCGCATGAACCGGAACGGCCGAGGCGCAGGCCGCTTTCCGGCACGTCGAACGTCTTGCCTGCAAGGGGGCCTTGCGTGACAAACAATTTCGGCAAAGTGGTTGAGTTGTCCATATCAGGTTCCAATCGAATCAGAAAAACAAATGTGCGCTTTGTGCGAGCACCGGCCCTAGCAGTATCACGAACACGGCGGGGAAAATGCACAGCAAAAGAGGGCCGAGCATCTTGACGGGGGCTTCGTTGGCGAGTTTTTCGGCGCGTTCAAACCTGCGCGAGCGCAATTGGTCGGACTGGATGCGCAATATCGCGCCCACGCTGACACCAAGTTCGTCGGCCTGGATAAGTGCGTGGGTAACGCTGCGCACATTGGGTTCCATAGTGCGTTCCGCAAGATGGCGCAGAGCGACGCGCCGCGGAGTGCCAATTTGTATTTCGCGCACGGTGGCGAGCAATTCTTCATTGAGGGGGCCTGGCTTGCCGCGTTCGGCGTTGCGTTGCAGCGCACCCATGAAATCCATTCCCGCCTCCACTGAGAGGGTGAGGAGATCGAGGACGAACGGCAGTGCCTTCATTATCGCAAGGTGGCGGCTTTTCACCGCGCTGCGTAGCCACATGGAGGGATACAGGTACAGCGCAACGATGCCCATTGCACAAAGTAGCGCGCATCTTGCAGTATCCCATTCAGCAGCCGCGCCGGTGATATGGACAAGCGCACTCCATGCAAGGCCGCCGAAAACCGGCAGCAGCACGCGCAGGGCGATTACGTCTTTCGGGGAGACGACGCGCTCGAAACCTGCGGCGGTAAGATCTTTTTGCAGGCGTTCGCGGGTGGATTTGAAGGCATCTCTAGAGGCGAAACGATCTAGGTTGGAGGCGAAGGGAAGGAAAATCCGCACGAGCAGCGGCAGTTTTTTGATTTCGACTCTGCCGTTTGGCAGTGTAACATAGGAGATGTGCACGGCGGCCGAGGCTATGTGCGCCCCGACTGCCGCAGCGAACAGACCCCATGCGAGCGCCGCCAAAATACCTGCATTCTCCAACATACGGCGATATTCTACCAAATTCCTCCATCGTGTGCAACGTATTTGTTGTTTGCAAGCAAAATGACGCGCAGGGCTTGACGGGAATGCCGCAGAATGGTAGAATGGAAAAATCATGGCGCAGAAAACCGCTGTATATCCCGGAACGTTCGACCCGATGACGCTGGGGCATTTCGATCTAATCCAGCGTGCGGCGAAACTCTACGACCACCTCATCGTGGCCGTGGCGGCCACTTCGTCCAAGCAAGGAGCGTTGTTCGACGCGCCGGCGCGGGTGAACATGATAAAGGAGGATGTGGCCGCGCACGGGCTTGCGAACGTGACGGTGGAAACGCTCGATTCGTTGCTGGTGGAGTTCTGCCGCAAGAGGGGCGTGGCGGTGGTGATACGCGGCGTGAGGGTGTATTCGGATTTCGAGTACGAGTTCCAGATGGCACTTACGAACCGCCGCTTGGCACCGGAGATAGAGACGCTGTTTATGATGCCGTCGGAGAATCTGGCGTACGTGACGGCATCTACGGTGAGGGAACTTGCGCGGTACGGCGCGGATATGTCGGCATTCGTCACGCCGGCGGTGCACAAGCATCTGGCATCTATGAAGGCGGCGGAGTGAAGGCGGCGGAAATGGATGAGAAGCTTGAAATAGATCTGGCACGGCTGGACAAAGGCGGCGAGCGTTTTGCCGGAGAACTGGACAATGCCGTACTTGAAATGCAGAACGAGAAGTGGATACGCCCGTTCGCGCCGCTGCGGTATGATGTATTTGTGCAGGTGTTCGGGAAGGAATTGCTTGTACGGGGGCGACTGGAGCAGGATTTCGATGCGGTATGTTCGCGTTGCGGGGAGGATTTCGACTTCACCTGCAAGGCGGAGGAGTTCGAAGTCTCCGAAGAGGTGGGCGAAGATGTGGAATTCTTTGATTTGACAAATCGCGTCAGAGAGTGTATAATATTGGCTTTACCTAATTACCCGGTTTGCGGCGAGGACTGCAAGGGTGTGTGCCCAACGTGCGGCAAGAACCTCAACAAAGGCGCTTGCGAGTGCGGAAAAGACGATGCGGATGCACGGTGGGCGGCTCTTGACGGGTTCGGCGCAAAAGAGTAAAGGAAGAGAGTGAGCTATGGCAGTACCTAAACACAAGAAGTCTAAAATGCGCAAACGCCAGCGCGTGGCGCAGAACGAAAAGGCGATACTCGCAAGCGTCCAGACGTGCCCCGTGTGTGGCGGCATGAAGCAGGCGCATCATGTGTGCCCCTCTTGCGGCACATACAACGGGCGCAAGGTCATCTAATTCTTGCAGGTTTGCGCATTGCGGCCGGCGGCAAGATGCAAGGCGGCTGCAAGCGCAGACGGCGGGCGCGGGCAATGATCCGGGTTGCTTTGGATGCGATGGGGGGGGATTATGCCCCCCGGCAGATAGTCATCGGCGCGGTGGAGGCGGCTGGAGAGCTGCATGACGTGAAGGTGATTCTCGTGGGGCAGGAGGAGCGCATCGAGGCGGAGTTCGCCGCGCTCGACAAGCCGCTTGCTGAAATGCTGGCAAAGGCGAAGGAGGCCGGCAAGATCGAAGTCCACCACGCACCGGAGGTGCTGGAGATGGACGACGAGCCCGCGAAAAGCGTCCGCAATAAAAAGGATTGCTCGATAAACGTATGCATGAGGCTCGTGAAGGAAGGCTTGGCGGACGCGATGGTGTCCGCAGGTAATTCCGGAGCGGTGGCTGCAAGCGCGATGTTCACGCTAGGGCGCATAAAGGGTGTTGCGCGGCCGGCGATTGCAATGATAATCCCCACACGCATCCCCAAGAAGCCGTTGGTGCTTTTGGATGCAGGCGCGAATGTGGATTGCCATGCGGAGTGGCTAGTGCAGTTTGCCATAATGGGCGATGCGTACTCAAAGAGCGTGTTCAGGGTGGAGAAGCCGCGAGTGGGGTTGATGTCCATCGGCACGGAGGATTGCAAGGGCAATGAACTTGTCCATCAGACGTTCCCGATGCTCAAGGAAATAAAAGACATCGATTTCATCGGCAACATCGAAGGCCATGACGTATGCACGGGGGAAGTGGATGTGGCCGTGTGCGATGCGTTCGTGGGCAATATAGTGCTGAAGTCCGTGGAGTCCGTGGCGCATGCGATCGGCGCATGGCTGAAGATGGAGTTGACGGCGAGCTGGTGGCGCAAGGTGCTTGCATTGATGCTGAAGGGCGCATTCAAGAGCCTGAAGCGGCAGATGGATCCCGAAACATACGGTGGCGCGCCGCTTTTGGGTGTGCCGGGGACGGTGTTCATCACGCATGGGGCAAGTTCCCACAAGGGTATTTTCCATGCGGTGCGCGTTACCGCCGAAGCCACCAAAAACGATATGACGGGCACGATAACGCGTGCAATAGCCGCATACGCAGCCGAGAAGAAAAAGGCAGAAGAGGCCGCAGCGGCCGCAGACATGGCGCAATCGTTGAGTTGATCGACAGGTTGTCGTCTATTGCGAAGAAACCCCGTTTGCACGCATTTGCGCCAAGCGGGGCTTCTTGCAAAACTAACAATTGCAAGTGCGGCGGAAAAATGATATAATACGCATAATTTTGGACAATCATAGCCTCAAGGAGCATAACATGGCGGACAAGAACGTAAAGGGTATTGCCGCGCTCACGGATGAAGAGCGTGCAAGTCTCGATTCCTACACCAAGGATTACATGCGCTATCTTGGCATCTCCAAGACCGAACGCAGGGCATACGCCGAGGCGGTGAATCTGCTGAAAAATGCCGGTTTCACGGAAATTTCTGAAGTTTCATCCCTAAAAGCGGGTGACAAGGTGTATCGCGGCTACCACGGCAAGACGCTCATGGCGGCGGTGGTGGGCAAAAATCCGTCTGCAACGGGCATTCGCGTGGTGGGCGGCCACACGGATGCGCCCCGGCTCGACCTCAAGCCCATACCGCTTTACGAAAAAGGCGGAATCGTTTTCCTCGACACGCACATGTACGGCGGGATCAAGAAATATCAGTGGCTGGTGCGTCCGCTCGCGCTATACGGAGTTGTGGTGAAGAAAGACGGCACGACGGTTGACATTGCAATAGGCGACAAGCATGGCGAGCCCGTGTTCCTCATCTCCGATATTCTCCCGCACCTCGGCCGCGAGCAGGAGGCGAAAAATGTTAGCGAGTTCTTCCCGGCGGAAAATCTCGATGTAATCGCAGCGACGTATCCCGACCACGACGCGAAAGAAAATAGGGTTAAGACCGCGCTCCTCAAGATTCTCAAGGAGCAATACGGGATAGAGGAAGACGATTTCCTTTCTGCGGAACTTGAAATCGTCCCTGCCGGATCTCCACGCGAAATCGGCTTCGACCGTTCGCTCATCGCCGGCTACGGCCACGACGACCGCGTCTGCGCATACGCCGGGCTGCACGCGCTTCTCAACCTCAAGGGAACGCCGGAGAAAACCGCGATGGTGCTCCTCTGCGACAAGGAGGAAATCGGCTCGATGGGCGCAACGGGGATGCAGTCGAGTTTCTTCGAGAATTCGGTGGCGGAACTCATCGAACGCGAAGGCGGTGACACGCGCAACATCGTGGTGCGCCGCGCACTTGAAAAATCTACAATGCTTTCGGCGGACGTGACGGCAGCGAGCGATCCGCACTTTGACGAACTCGATTCCACGGGCAATGCCGCAGTGTTGCACGGCGGGCCGGCGGCGAGCAAATACACCGGCGGTGCGTCGAAGAGCGGCTCCAGCGATGCGCGGGCGGAGTTCGTCGCCGAAGTGCGGCGCATTCTCGATGGTGCGGGCGTGACATGGCAGATGGCGGAGCTCGGCAAGGCCGAGAAGGGCGGCGGCGGCACGATTGCGCAGTATATGGCGCGTTTCGGAATGGACGTTATAGACATGGGAACGCCGCTACTCAATATGCACGCGCCGTGCGAACTTGCCTCCAAGCTCGATTGCTGGAACACCATGAGGGCATACAAGGCTTACTTCGAGGACTGACAAAGAACATTGGAAACCACGAGGTGATTTCAACCACGAAATACACGAAATGGAATCGGAAAAACACGGAGCATATATTGCACCTGCCTCACGCGAAGTCCGCAAAGACCGCAAAGGTTTTAGAGGGCTTCGCGTTCTTTGCGGACGAGGGTGTGAGACATTTTCGTGTATTTCGTGGTTAAAATCCTTGGTTAAAACGATTTAGGAGTTTGGAGATGAAACGTGCTGATGTGAACAAGGTGTTGATAATCGGGTCGGGGCCGATCGTGATTGGCCAGGCGTGCGAGTTCGACTATTCTGGGACGCAGGCCTGCAAGGCGTTGCGCGCTTGCGGCTACAAGGTGGTGCTGGTGAACTCTAACCCTGCAACCATCATGACAGACCCCGTGATGGCGGACGCGACATACATCGAGCCTCTCAACGAGACGCGTCTGGAGCAGATAATCGCCAAGGAGAGACCCGATGCGATTTTGCCGAACCTTGGCGGCCAGACGGGACTGAACCTTTCAACGTCTCTTGCGAAGAAGGGAATCCTTGATAAATACGGCGTGAAGGTGATAGGCGTGAATCTCGATGCGATCGAGCGCGGAGAGGATCGCGAAATCTTCAAGGCGACGATGACGAAACTCGGCATCGAGACGCCGAAGTCGGGAATAGTCCATTCCGTGGAGGAGGCTGTCCGGCTCGTGCAGGATGAAATCGGCTATCCGGTTGTGGTGCGTCCGGCCTACACGATGGGCGGCGCCGGCGGCGGGTTCTGCTACAATGTGGAAGAACTGCGCACGATTTGCGCACGTGGGCTCGACGCATCGCTCACGCACCAGTGCCTGATAGAAGAGAGCATCCTCAACTGGGAGGAACTTGAAGTAGAGGTGGTGCGCGATGCCAAAAACCAGATGATTGCCGTGTGCTTCATCGAGAACATCGATGCGGTGGGCGTGCATACGGGCGACTCCTACTGCGCCGCGCCGTTCCTCACCATTTCCAAGGAATTGCAGGAACGTTTGCAGCGCGATGCGTTCAAGATTGTGGAGTCGATAGGCGTTATAGGCGGCACGAACGTGCAGTTCGCGCACGACCCGAAGACCGGGCGCGTAGTCATCATCGAAATCAACCCGCGCACGTCGCGTTCCTCCGCGCTCGCGTCCAAGGCAACGGGCTTCCCGATTGCGCTAGTTTCCGCCAAACTCGCGGCGGGCATGACTATGGACGAAATTCCCTATTGGCGCGACGGGACATTGGAGAAGTATACTCCGTCGGGCGACTTCATCGTGCTCAAGTTTGCGCGTTGGGCGTTCGAGAAATTCCGTTCGGTGGAAGACCGCCTCGGCACGCAGATGAAGGCCGTGGGCGAGGTGATGTCGATAGGCAAGACGTACAAAGAGACGTTCCAGAAGGCAATCCGCGCATTGGAACGCGGCAGGGCTGGACTGGGCTTCGTAAAAGATTTCCACGAGAAATCGCTGGAGGAACTTTTGAAGATGCTGGCCGTGCCTAACAGCGAGCGGCACTTCCAGATGTACGAGGCCGTGCGCAAGGGCGCGAGCGACGAACAGATTTTCAAGGTTTGCGGCGTGAAGGCGTATTTCGTGCAGCAGATGCGCGAACTCGTGGAGGAGGAAGAGGAAATCCTCAAATACAAGGGACGCGATTTGCCTACGGATTTGCTCGTGCGAGCCAAACGCGATGGCTTCAGCGACAAGTACCTTGCGCAGATTCTCGGCGTGAAGGAAGAGAAAATCCGCCGCCAGCGCACCGCCGCAGGTTGCATCGAGACGTGGCATCCCGTGCCAGTCAGCGGTGTGGAGGGCAAGGCGTATTACTATTCTTCCTACAACGCCAAGGCAAACGAAGTGCCGGTCAGCGACAACAAGAAGAAAGTGATGATCCTCGGCGGCGGGCCGAACCGCATCGGCCAGGGCATCGAGTTCGACTACTGCTGCACGCATGCGGCGATGGCAATGCGCGAGGCCGGATACGAGACGATAATGGTCAACTGCAACCCGGAGACCGTCTCGACCGACTACGACACTTCCGACAAACTCTATTTCGAGCCGGTGACGCTTGAGGACGTGTTGCAAATCTACGCGCACGAAAAGCCGGAGGGCGTAATCGTCCAGTTCGGCGGCCAGACGCCGCTAAACATCGCACGCGGACTTGCGGAGGCGGGATGCAACATTCTCGGCACGAGCGTGGATTCAATCGATGCCGCCGAAGACCGCGACATCTTCCACGCAATCATGAACCGCCTCGGCATACCGATGCCGGAAAGCCGCATGGCATCCGACCTCGAAGGTGCGCTCAAGGCCGCAAATGAGATAGGCTATCCGCTTGTGATACGGCCTTCGTTCGTTCTGGGCGGGCGCGGGATGGAGGTGATTTACGACGAGATAATGCTGCGCGAATACGTCGCAAAAGCGGTTGGCGTTACGCCGGACAGGCCGCTGTATCTTGATCGCTTCCTCTCACACGCGCTAGAATGCGAGGCGGATGCGCTTTCGGACGGGAAGGACGTGTACATTCCCGCCGTCATGCAGCACGTGGAACTTGCAGGCATACATTCGGGAGACTCCGCATGCGTGTTGCCGCCGGTGTCGATTTCCGAGGCGCATCGCGCAACGATTCTCGACTACACGCGCCGCATCGCGCAGGAGCTTAAGGTCGTAGGCCTTATGAATATGCAGTTTGCAATCGAGGGCGAAAAGGTGTTCGTCATCGAAGCGAACCCGCGTGCCAGCCGCACGGTGCCGCTGGTATCGAAAGTGGCAGGAACGCAGATGGCGCGTATAGCAACGCGTCTGATGCTGGGAGAGACGGTGGAGTCCCTAGACCTAGGTGACAAGATCATCCCATACTACGGTGTGAAAGAAGCGGTGCTGCCGTTCGAGAAATTCCCGGAGGTGGATCCCGTCTTGGGGCCGGAAATGCGTTCCACCGGCGAAGTGCTTGGCCTTGCGGACAGTTTCGGTCTGGCGTATTTCAAGTCGCAGGAGGCGGCGCAGAGTCCTCTGCCGGTAGAGCCCGGCAAACTCCTCATTTCGTTGAGCGAGAAGCCGGACGAAGCGGCGGCGGTGGCAAAGAAATTCGCGGAACTCGGCTTCAGCATCGTCGGCACGGAGGGGACTGTGAAATTCCTAGCCGAGCACGGCGTTGCCGCAGAGGAAATCGCAAAGATCGGCGAGGGACGGCCGGACGTGCTCGATGCAATCAAGAACCGCGAGGTGACGCTTATCATCAATACGCCGTCTTCGCGCCGCGACGCACGTGCAGATGATTGCCGTATCCGTCAGGCCGCGATCAAGTATCGTGTTCCGTACTTGACGACGCTCGCTGCCGCATACGCCGCCGCAGAAGGCATCCATGCTGCGCGCAACGGCCAGGGCGAAGTCCGCTCCTTGCAGTCCTACCACGCATCCATTACCCGAAAGTGACTGGACTTTGGCCGTGAGCAAAGTGCATCTTCGTACGTTCTTTGCCCTGTGTGCGATATTCACGGGGCTGACGTTCCTTGATGGTTTTGTTTACGCAATCTGGGGCGCGGAAATACTGGGGCATGACGCCTCACTGTCGGAGCGGCTTTGGGTTTGTGCGGTAGATACAATGCGGTATGGTTTCCTGCTGCCGCCGCTTGCGTTTGTGCTTGGGCGGTTTGCGAAATTCGTGTTTGTTTCGGCGTTTTGCTGGATTCTGACAGTCCTAGCCGCATCGTGGTATTCGCTTTTCATGTTTCACACGGATTTCTGCGAGGCGTTCGTGCCGTTGGTTTGCGCTACAAATCCGGCCGAAGTGATGACGTTTCTGCGTATGCAGACCGATCTGGTGTCGATCGCCTTTGCGTTCGCATTTCTGGCCGCTCTTGCGGCAGGAGCGATCTTTATTGTCCGCATGGAAATGCCGAGACCTTCGCTGTGCGGGGTGGCAGTATGGCTTGCGGCACTGATCCCATTCTTTGGCATCAGAGCGTTCGTGCATGGATGCGGCCGGACGGTCGATACGCGCCTTGCGTATGCGAAAATCGTGAATAGCATAAGGTTTGCAGACCGTTCTCTTGCAATAGTGATTGCCGCGTGCGACAATCCGGAAGTTCCCGATGTGGAGCAAAGCACAATCACTACCAATGGGGGGGGGATTGCGTTTTTGTGATTGGCGAGTCCGCCACATGGCGCAATTGGCACTTGTACGGATACGGGCGCGATACGACGCCTGAAATGGACAAGCTGGCGGCCAACGGGGAACTTGTTGTTTTCCGGGATGTGGTGAGCGTGGGATGTCTCACGTCTGCCGAAGTCCGCAGGCTTGTGACGGATTGCCCGTTCGAGCGCGAATGGCAATCAAGATATTCTCTGGCGCATATTCTGGCAAAGGCGGGGATTGACTGCAGTATTGCAAGCGCACAGCCCGTAGGAGCGTGGTCGAAGACGGATGTTTTGTATGCGCTGTTCAACGGGTGCAGCAAAAGAGAGTATTCCAAGATCGATATAGGCGTTGGTGCGGCAAATTTCTGCGGGCACGACCACAAAATGCTGCCCGTTCTCGAGGAATGGCTCTCCGGAAAAGCTTCCGGCGGCAGGGTGTTTTTCGTGCATCTTTGCGGCAGCCATTTTCCGTGCGAGAGCGAATACCTAAACACCATCCACTCTGCGGAATGGGACGAGGATACGGTGGACGATGCAACGCGAAATCTCTCTGAAAAGGCCCGCAGACTCGTAAACCGCTACGATCGCGCGATACATTATGAAGACATGGTTCTAGGGAGAATTGTAGAACTTCTCAAGCAAAACAGCCGGCCTTCCTTAATGCTTTACATCAGCGATCATGGTGAATCCCCGCAGAGAGGGCATTGGCGCGACTACTCTGCCGCCGAATGCTATGAAGTGCCTTTTATTTGCTGGCTTTCCGAGGCGTTCCGCGAATTGCGCCCGGAACTTGCTGAACGGCTTGAGGCTGCAAAGGACAAGCCGATCCAGCCGGACGAGATGTTCGGCGGATTTCTGGAAATTCTTGACGTACACCTTGCTGACCCGGCAAAGCAGCCACCGAGCTTTCTTGATCCAACGTTCAAAGGCCGTTTTCCCCGGCTTATCCGCAATGGCGCTGTGCAGTATCCGGGTGATATTCCTGCGAAACGCCAATAGCCGATTGCCCTTGCGCATCTCCACGCGCAATGCGGACGCGCCCAGCGCGAGAAATAAAACTTGATTTTCCAAAATTGTTTTGGTAGGCTATTGCATCATGAAAATTTCCGCCAAGTCAAGATATTCACTCAGGATACTCTTCGACATCGCCCTGCACGAGGTGGAGGCGCAACCGAGGACTATCCGCCAAATTGCCGACAGCCAGCAAATATCGGAGAAGTTTATTTCGCGCCTCGTGGTGCCGATGCGCAATGCGGGGATGATACATTCCGTCCGCGGGGTGCAGGGAGGGTTTAGGCTTGCGAAGTCGCCAAGCGACATTACTCTATTGGACATAGTGGAAACGGAGCAGGGGCCGGTGACGCTTGTTTCGTGCCTTGCCAAGCAGGAGAGCACGCTTGAAAAGCCGGAGGTGGTGGCCAAAGGCGTTTGGGGCGATGTGAACAACGCATTCCGGAACATCCTTGCATCGATCACGCTGGCGAACATTCTAGACCGCTATGCGCCCGTATTTACGGACAACCCGCAGCGGCTGGACGAACTAATCTACTGCATCTGACGATGGATGGAAGCGTCCATCTTGCGGAGGAGCGCCTGCGGCTGGAGCGCGAGGCGTTGGAGATGGCTCGTGCGCGACTGGACGAGGCGCGGGCGAGGCTGGATCGCGAGGCGGGGGCGGCTGCGTATCGCGCGTTGTTGCCGCGATGGGTGAAGATGGCGTGCGCGTGCGTGCTTGCAACACTTGCGTTGGCGGGGGCATTCATGGCAGGTATGCGGACGGGCGAGGCGCGTGGACGCGATGCGGCAGTGCGCGAGTTAGCGGACGAGTTCGACCGCAAGGTGAAAGACGCATTCCCCGCCAGGACGGATCCGGCGCACACGAACATTACACGGATAGTGGTGCAATAGCAAATGGACGGCAAGGCAATACCATCGATAGCGTTTGCGTTATTCGCCGCAGCAAGCGCGGCCAGCGCTGCCGCACCGGATGCGACACTGGAGTTTGTGCCGGAGAAAGTGTATGTAACGCAGAAATTCCAAGGTGTTGTGCGCTTGCGCGTGCCAGCTCTGCCGGAGCCGAATGCGGATGTGAACCCGGTATATTCGCAGCGCGGAAACGGGTTTGGAATGATGACGATGTTTTTCGACGACGGAACGAGCGCGAGCGTGTCCGTGCCGTGGCTGACACCTGGAGAAAAAAAACCGGGAACAATTCAAGGCGACATAAACGAGATGATGGAAGCGGAAGGGAACATGACGTTCACGCTGAACAATCTCCAGACGAGCGATGGCTTTGGGTTCCCGAAACTTGCGCGATTCCCCATGACTGCGGAAAAGCAGGGAAGCGAGTGGATATACACGTTCAAGACGCCTTGGTTTACGGCGGATGCGGCGGGAGAAGTTGCGTTCGAGGCAGTGGAGGCGAAGTTGCCGCTTATACAGGGCGTGGACAGGTTCAACCGCATTCAGTTGAAAAATGCAAGACTTGTGACCAACGATGCAAAAGTGCAAATACTGGACGCGCCGAAAGAAGGACGCGGAAAAAACTGGTGCGGGGCGATAACGGATTCGTTTGCGGCGGAGGCTGAACTTTCCGCGAGGACTTGCAATGCGGGCGATCCGTTGACGCTGTCAGTGAAGATAACATCGGCGACGGATCCAGTGCGCTTCCGCATGCCGGCACCGCCGTCTACGGAAGATTTCAAAACGGATGGAGCAAGCGTAAAGACGGATACGATAGACGCGAATACGCGCGTGTGGACATGGCGGATACGTCCGTTGAAGGCTGGAACGCTGGAGTATCCGGCATTGGAGTACAGGTATTTCAATCCGCAGACGGAGACGTTTGAAGATGCAAGAACGGAGCCGTTCCCATTGCAGGTGAATGCGGCGGCGCAAGCGGCGCTTGGAGGCGTGGCGGATGACGACGGCGAGGAATGGCCTGTGCCGGATGGGTTGGTAGATGGCGAAGGGTGGCGCAACGTGCCGGTTGTGGATGGCCGGGCGCGTATGAAGATGATGATAGCGGCCATAGCCGCGCCGCTTGTGTTTGTTTTTGGCATTGCATTTGGGCCTATATTGAGACGTGCCGGGAAAATGCTGGAGAAGAGGCGTGTGGCGCAATCGCTGCCGCGTTTGCTGAAAGTGTTGCGCGGCGGAGGAGACGCGCGGGCAAAGCGCGTTGCGCTTGCGAGGTTTTTCGAGGTGCGCTGCGGCGCAAAAGGCTCCGCCGTGACAGCAGCCGATGCGGAGAGGCTGCTTGCAGGCGAGGCGGACGAGGTGCGAAGAGAAATTGTAGATGCATTGCGCGAATTGGATGCAGAGACATACAGGGGGTCTGCGGCGGTGCGCGGAGTAGTGGCGGCGGCACTTTGCGCGTTTGCAATGGGGGCGGATGCGGCTGGTGCGGAGTTCACATGGAAACGGGCGTATGCGCTCGCTGCAAGGGCTTCCACGCCGGAGGAGTTCGCACAGGCGGCGGAGGCGTTTGCAAAGTGCATAGACGAAGGTGCGGACAATGCGGAAATATGGCAGAATCTTGCAGGGACGAGGTTTTTTGCGGGCGACTACATAGGTGCAAAAGATGCGGCGTTGCAAGCGGAGAGATGGAATGGCGCAACATCTGCCACACGGCATGCGCTTGTGGCTGCGAATGCGAGGCTGAAGAACAATCCCGCAGCGGAACTGCCGCTTGAGAGGCAATTGGCCAAACCGTGGCATGCGTTGGGAACGGAAGGGAAACTCTGGTGCGGAGTGTGCGCGTGGTGGTGTGCGTGGATGTTTGCGCTTGCGAGGGTTCTGCGGCGGCGCAGGCGATTGAGGCATTTGGTGCTTGCGGTGTTTCTGCTGGCGGGAGGGGCGGCGAATGCGCAAATTGCGATGGATGCGAAGTTCGTGCCGGATAAGGTGGTTGCAGGAGAGAAGACGACACTTGTCCTTTCGTTCGGCGTGGAGAAGGACGTGCTGATAGAAAACCTGAAAGTGCAAGGGTTGCCGGAAAATGCGGAATGGGAAGCCGGCGGAGAAATGGAGCCGACAAATGGAATGAAGCGCATTGCGATAGACGGCAGAGTGTTTGCGCCATATGGGAAAGAGACGATGCTGCGGGTGACAGGCGATCAGACGAGAAGGGTGGTGCAGAGAAATTTCACGAGTTCGTCGTCGCAGCGATTCATGCAGGTGGTGCGCGCGCCGCTTGAGGTGAACGCATTGCCGGAAGATGGCAGACCGGAGGGATTTTCCGGCGCGGTGGGGAATGGGATTACGATAACGCAGGAGCTTTCGCGCGACAAAGTAAGACCGGGAGATTTGGTGACGGCAACATACACGCTTGAATGGGGAGATGGATACGTTCCTGCAGAGGCCGCGCCGATTGTGGATGCGTTGCCGGAGGGAATGAAGGCGTATGAAGTGAAGGAGATTTCGCGCAGTGCGGATAGAGCGGTGTGGCAACAGGTGATGGTGCCGCAAACGACCAATGCAACGCATACGGCGAGGGTGCGTTTCCCGTATTGGGATATAGGATCGGGCGGATGGAAAACGTCGGAGGCGGAGGAGAAGAGGCTTGTATTCACGAGTGCGGACGAAGCGGAGAAAAGCGCGGAAAGCGTGATAGTGGCAGGTGCGGACGAGGCTGTTTTGAATGAAGCGGCAGTGCCTGTGAGGTTCGGACCGAACGAGAAATCTCCAGTGCTTTTTTCAATTCCCGCAGCGCAGGCGCCAAGCACCGGGAGCGGATGGATGCGCATATCCACCGGGCGCGGCGCGGGATGGATCAAGAGATAGTTTGCAGTTTGCAGCCGGGGGTGAAAATGATTGCGGGAGCGGGGCGAATGTGGTAGAATGGGCAAGGATTGCAAGGATGGAGATTTTGGCATGAGAAAGACACTCTTTACGATATGGAGCGTTGGCGCGTTGTGTGCCGGAGCGGCTGAAGTGCCGGCGGAACTTGCATGTGCGGCGGCGGAGGGATTCCTGCGCGGCGGCGAAACGCTAGGTGCAGACATTGCAGGGCGCAACGTGGAGAGCATTGCGCAGATTGCGCTTGCTGATGGGGGAGTTGCCAACGTGGCGGAACTAGAGGGAGGCGGTTTCGTGATCGTGGCGGGGGATGACGGGGACGAGCCCGTGCTGGCATTTTCGGACGAAGGCGCGCTTGACGGCGAGGCTGCGCGCGTGATGGGGATGTTGCTTGCAGGAGGCAGGGGAGAGAGCCGCACGGCAGCCAATGCGAAATGGGGTGCGTTACTGCACAGACGCGCCGCCGCCACGGTGGAAGGGGCAAAGAAGATCGACGATGTGCGCGTTGCGCCGCTTATCGAAACTGCATGGGCGCAGCAGGGTGCGCCGGACATAAAAAACGATTACTACTACAATCTATACACGCCGGAGCATGCGCCGGCGGGATGCGTAAGCGTGGCGATGGCGCAGGTGATGAGGTTCCACCGTTTCCCGCAGAAGGGCGTGGGCGCGAAACAGTTTCCATGCTATGTGGATGACAAATACAGGAAACTTGCGTTGTGGGGGCAGGCGTATGCGTGGGATGCAATGGATTTGAATCCGCACGAGCAGTTGACGGAGGATGGAAGAGAGGCGGTGGCGCGGCTGATGTATGATTGCTCGGTGGCATTAAAGTCATTCTACACGCCGGATGCAACGTCCGCATATGTAGAGGATTGGACGGATCGCGCCGGCGAAAAATACGGCGTGGTCAATGCGATGGAGGGGGTGTTTGGGTATGCACAGTGCCTTGAAAAATACGAGCCGACCGTGGCCGAAATAAAAAATATCCTTTGCGCGAATCTCGATGCGGGGCTGCCGTGCATGATGGCGGTGGATACGCTGGGCGACGATGCAAGCGAGCATGAAATAATCGCGGACGGATATGGCTACAGCGGCGGCACGCTGTACCACCACATCAATCTAGGCGTGGACGGAAACAGGGGCGCGACGTTGAACGTGTGGTACAAACTGCCGGACGTGCATACGTTCGACAACATCTGGCACATAAACCACAACATAATGCCGCAAAGCACGGGCGCGGTGGTGTCCGGGCGAGTGACGGATTCCGCAGGAAAGGCATTGCAGGGTGTGGAGGTGGAGTTGAAATCGTCGGCGGCAGTTGCAAGTGCCACGACTAACGAGAAGGGAATATATTGGTTCATAGCGCCGAAGGGAGATGCAACGATAACGGCAAAATACGGCGGGAAGTATTCAGCGCGCAAAGTAGCCGCAGCGGACGCTAGCTGGGGAAACGATTTCAAATACGATGGTTCGTGGAAGGATGAAGAAGAAAACGGCGGCGGCGGGGACGATGAAGATGAAGAAGACACGCCGGCGAATGCGGCGTTTTTCAAGGAGTTGAACGCTGCAACGGTTTACGATGGATACTTGATGGACAAGACGGGCGCGCTTGCAGGGTCGGTGCAGGTAAAATTCTCCAAGCCGAAAGGCGCAACGCTGACGGCGGCTATAGTGATACAGCCGAAGGGAGCGGCGAAGGTTACCGTGAAGCAGACTTTGGCATACGAAAGCACTGCGGAGATAAAATCCGGCGCATTGGCGTTGAGAGTTGGACGCGAAACTGCGCATGGCACGTACAATGGTATGACGGTGTTTTTGGCACGCAATATATTCACTTCCAAACTGGCGGCAGACAAGCAGCGGGCGACGGATGTGCTGAAGGTGTGGCAGGGGGCGTTGGTGGCGATTGCTGGCGATGGGACATGGTCGATAACGATTGCCGCAAAGGGCAAGGTGAAAGCGCAGGGGACAGGCGCGGACGGCAAGAAAACAAGTGTGGCAGCGCAACTGCTTGCGGGAGACGATGTGGCGGTGGCGGCGATTGCGCCGACGAAGGGAAACCTTGCAGGGTTCGTGCTTGAATTGCCGCTGGACGGAGGCGAGGCAAGAATTGCAGGGGACGACGAGGCTACGGTAGGCAAAAGCGGCACGCTTGCAGCGGGGGCGAAGTTTAGAATAGACGCAGCAGAGGTGAAGAAACTGATAGGCGATTCGTTGATCGAAACGTGTTTGCCGGATGGACTTGCGGTGGCGCAGAACGGCGCGAAATGGATAGTGGCAAATGGCGCGAAAGCGGGGAAGGTGGTTTTCGCGGCGGGCACGGAAACGGTTGATGCCGCGAAAGCGGGTGCGAATCCGGCGGCGTTGAAACTTACATTCACCGCGAAGACGGGTGCGTTCAAAGGATCGTTCAAAGTGTGGATGGTGGTGAAGGGCAAGCCAAAGGCCGTGGCCGCCACTGTTGCAGGAATTATGGTGAATGGCAAGGCACTTGGCAATGCCACGATAAAGAAATACGGCACGATACCTGTGAGCATCGAATAATAGATACTATTCCGCCGCAGAGGAGAGGCAATTTATCATGAGAAAAAGAGATATATTCAATATGCAAGCACTGGCACTGCCGGTGGCGGTGATTGCGCTCGTGGGCATAGCGTTGGCATGCGGCGGACGCGTGGCGGCGTGGGAATGGTGGCTCGGCGTGGCGGCGGCGGGTTCGTTGAGTTTTCTTGCGAAGGGGCGTGAGGCGAAGGCAAAGAGTTTTGCATTGTTCGCGATTGCGCTTGCGGCGTATTGGGTTGCAATTTCTGTTCCGTATTGGGGCGAGGGAGGGGATGCTGCGATATGCCACATACCTGCGATAGAACTTTTGAAAGCAGGGTGGAACCCGGTGTACGAAGGCACTCCGGAAATGGTTGAGAGGCTGTATGGGCTTGAGCCGGATACATTCAAGGCGTTGCATACGATAGTGATGCCGAAGGGGGTGTGGTATTATGGCGCGGCGGCGCAGTTCTTTTCGGGCAATGAGATAAATCTGTTGTTCCCGATAATGCCGGTTATCGCGCTTGCGCTGGCGATGGGGGTGTGGCGTTTCATGGGAGGGGCGAGCAGGCTGGCGAAGGGATCCGCCGCAGTGGCGGCGTTCTTTTTGACGGTCTCTAAATGCGCGGTCAATGATTGGGTGGTGGATTACACAATTGCGGCGGCTGGCGCGGGATTGCTGATGGCACTTGCGAGATTCTGCCGTGGGGACAAGGGCGTTGCCGTGCGCGCGGAGATATTCGCGTGGGCGTTTATCATGGCTTGCGCGAAGCCCGCAGGATGCATGCACTGTGCGATATTCATTGGAGTGTTTGCGATAGGCAATGCACTCC
>JAFVCR010000196.1 GCA_017479035.1 Kiritimatiellia bacterium
ACTCCCGCTCCCGCGCAGCAGCCCGCCGCCCCCTCCGCCGATGAGGACGACGCCGATGACGACGACCCCTCCTACCAAGCGGTGGACTACTATTCGCAATACGACGACGCTCCCGCACAACCCGCCCCCACCGCCGCTCCCGCCACCAAGCCGCCCGCCGCGCTTATGCCTTTTGTTTTTGACGATTCACAGGATGATTGATTGACCGCAGGTACATATCCACTGTTGCGCTGGACGATGAATTGCCGCGATACGGCAGAATAGACGAAGAAGGAGAGATTATAGATTATGGCCCAGAAAGCAATGGTGTTCATCGACGGCAGCTGGCTCTACAAGAGCCGCACCGCGCTGTTCCAGCGTTCGGACAAAGACGGCGCGTTCGAGATCGATTACGCAAAAATCCCGCGCCTCCTCTGCGACAACGTAGCGCGCGTATCCGGCTCGCCGGTGGACTGCGTGCGCACGCTCTATTTCGGCACGATACCTTCCATGCGCAGCGGCTACAACACCTCCAAGCAATACTCCTTCTACGATTTCCTGGAGAAGTCCTGCGGATACGAAACCGAAATCCATGAAGTAGACGTATCCAACAACGCCGCCATAGACGACACATGGGTCAAGATGTCCCTCGGCGCGTCAATGCTGTTCTACGCCGGCCACCCGGCCGCATTCGACATTGCAATAATCCTTGCCGACGACCTCGACTACACACCCGTCCTCCGCCGCGTGAGGCTTTTTGGCAAACGCGTGCAAGTGGTGGGGTTGCACCTGCCCGACGGCTCCGTCCCCTCGCGCGGGCAATCCCTCTTCCATAAAAGCCGTATTAACGACTTTCCTCCCGTTTTTCTGGACGACTACCTCGCCGACCTCCGCCTTGTGCGTTCTTCAAAGGTGCGCGTCTGCAAACAATGCGGTGCCGAGGAACAAACCACATGGGCCGGAGTGGATTTCTTTTGCTCCTCTTGCCGAGGCCGCTACCGCAGCGTCTAGCCACCTCCTCCGCCCCTTCTCCCGGATTTTGGATCACCCGAAATAGTTTGCAGTTTGCAGTTTGCAGTGTGCAGTTGTCGCGCTGCATCTATAACTGCACACGGCAAATCCCTCCGCGGGCGAGACGCCCGCGTCCCCACAGTACACAATCTCTCGAATCTCTGCGCCCCCGCTTGACGGCGCGGCGGCAGAGGCAAGAGGAGCAAAACACGCAAGCCCCGTCTCCCGAGCAAGGGAGCGGGGTCTTTGATTTGCGGGAGCGGGGTCTCTAAAACGAGAGAGGGAAGTCTCTGCAATCAAAGACTTCCCTCTCTTCCTTTCGAGACTTCCCTCTCCCGTTTTCGAGACTTCCCTCTCTTCTTTTGGAGACTTGGCGGTTTTTTTGCGTTTCTGGCGGGGTTTATGCGTCGAAATCGCGGTCGGTGGCCTCTGGCAGGGGCTTGCCGATTACGGGGACGCTCTGGAGGAGGTATTTGGTGTATGGAGCCTGTGGGTTATCGAGCACGTCTTTTGCGGAGCCGGTCTCCACGATTTTACCTTTATACATCACAACCACGCGGCTTGCGATGCGGCGGACCACGCCGATGTCGTGCGTGATGAAGAGATATGCTAGCGAGCGGGTTTTGCGCAGATGCTGGAGGAGGTCGAGGACTTTTGCGCGCACTACCACGTCGAGAGCGGTAACGGCTTCGTCGCAGATAAGAAGTTTAGGCTGGAGCGCGAGGGCGCGTGCGATGCAGATACGCTGGCGCTGGCCGCCGGAGAATTCGTGCGGGTAGCGGTCGAGGAAATGTTCTTCGAGGTCGACTTCCTTCAGCAGGCCCGCCGCGAATTTGCGTGCGTCGGCATGCGTCACTAGGCCGTGAGCCAATGCGCCTTCCGTAAGCGTTTCGAGGATCGTCATGCGCGGATTGAGAGATGCCATAGGATCCTGGAAAACCACCTGCACGGTGCGGCGGTATTCCTTGAGTTCCGCGCCGGAAAGCGTGGAAATGTCTTTGCCGAACACCTTTATAGTGCCCGTGCGCGGCTTTTCCAGGCGCAGGATAGTGCGTGCGAGGGTTGATTTTCCGCAGCCGGACTCGCCCACCACGCACACGGTTTCGCCCTCGCGGATGTCGAGATCCACACCGTCAACGGCTTTTATATGCCCCACTGTGCGTGCGAGAATGCCTTTTTTGATGGGGAAATACGTGCGCACGTCGCGCACTTCAAGGAGTTCGCTGGCGTGTTGCGTCATTTCTTGCCTCCTGCGCCGGCGCGGCCGGGGGTTTCGATGCGGGACGACGCGGCGATGGCATCGAGTTTCTTCTTGAACGCGTCCGCCGTCCTTTTCTTTTCGATTTCCGCGCGCAGTTCTTCGCGCGTGGGCAGTTCGAGTTCCGGCAGGCGGAAGAATATGCGGGCGAGTTTGTATGTGGGAATGGGCTTTTTGCCGGGCTGCTCCATCATGCCCTTGCCGTTGAGTTTGAGGATCGCCAAGCCATTGTCGCTTTCGACAGGTGCGGACACTTCGCCGGTTTCCATAGTCTGCACCAGATCGAGCACCGTTCTGCTTTCGCCAAGATCGGCAAGGTCGGCAAGGGTAAATTCGTTCCATTCGCCGCCGTGCGAGGTGTCGTCCGCCTCGGAATAGTCGTCCACTGCTTCTTCAAACGTTATGTCCTCGTCCTCTATTTGTTTCCACACGTTGGTGGCCGTGGCGTATACGAGGGCGTTGGTGAGGACGGCCGATTCGTGGATTTTTTCGATGCGTTTGGAGATGGTGTCTAGTTCCTCTTCCGTAACGTTTAGCGCAATCGTGCGGAGCATGGCCTGTTCGGCGGTGTATGCGAGGAGATCCTTTTCGAGGTCGGTGCGGAAGAGTTCCGCCTGCGCGGGTTCGAGTTTGGCCGCTATTGCATCGAGCGACTTTGCATGATACAGCGCAAGGGTTTTGTTGATGTATGCCGCGCGGTCTTCTTCGGAAGGTTCGTAGCCGCCCACGCGCGCATATTTTATCAAAAGTTCGCGCCGCACGAAATACGGCACAGCCGTCTTGATAAGGGTGGAGCGCAAATGCACGGCATTCTGCTTGCGGAAGAAGCGATCGCGCAATTTGGCTAGCGATATGCGCAGTTCGATGTTGGCGGCAAGGTCGCCCGCGCTCAATGTGGCATCGTCCACGCGCGCCAGAATTCTCGTGGCATCCGCACCCTTGCGCGCTTCGCCGTCCGCGGCCAATACCGGCGCGGCGGCCAATGCCGCCAGAATCGCCGCCGCTGCAAATCGTGTAATCTTCATCGTTGCTTGTCTCCGTGGAGATATATCCTACCACAAAATCTGTTTTTGTGCAAATACATTTAACGCGAACGTTTATCTCCCGGAAAATCCGGGATAAGCGTGTCTCGCCCAAGTATAAGAGTGCATAAGGAGCATATTCTGCCGCCCGGGGGTTCCGCTGCGCTCCACCCCCGTCTGTATTCTTATCGCCCCTTCGGGGCTTAAAAACTTCGTGAACTTCGTGGACTTTGTGTGAGGATTCATATTCTGCCGCCCCTTCGGGGCTTGTTTTTTTATTTTGTCTGTACCGGGGGTTCCGCTGCGCTTCAC
>JAFVCR010000197.1 GCA_017479035.1 Kiritimatiellia bacterium
CGGTGGACGATGCCCGGGCGCACAACGCCGCCGATGCCGGGAAGTGACGGGCAATGGTGGAGAAGCGCGTTCACCACAGTGCCGGAAGGATGCCCGGGCGCGGGATGATCAACCATGCCGGAGGGTTTGTTGATGACGATGATGTGGTCGTCTTCATGGAGGATTGCAAGAGGGATTGCTTCGGGGACGGGTTCGGCGGGGATTGGCGGCGGGAGCGAGATGCGTATCGTGTCGCCAGGAGCGATTGTGCGGTTTGCGCGTGTGACGGGTGCGCCGTTGAGAGTTACGTAGCCGCCGGCGATGAGGCCTTGGTGGCGGGAGCGTGAGAATTCGGGCACGGCTTCGGCGAGGTAGCGGTCGATGCGGGTTTCGGCGGAGACGGCGGGGTCGCAAATCGTTTCGATGATGCGCGGCTCGAGTTCTTGTGCTATATCAATTTCAGCATCTTCCATTTTCCGCGCATCCATCTTGTGGTTATTATAGTGGCGCACACGGCGCAGTATGCGGGCATCGTTAGCCACAGCGGGATGATGCCTGGAGTGATTTTCATCACGGCGAGGAACGCCGGCATCCACATGCAGAAACTCACGATGGCGAACGCGCACATCACGAAACGCGTATCGCCCGCGCCCTTGAGCGCGCCGGAGAGCACCAGATCCGTGGCATCGAAAAATCCCCACGACACAAGTATCCACATCAACGCCATGCCGAGCGCGCGGAATTGCGCAGGGTCGAACGCGCTTGCCTCGCCGCCGTGGAATGCGTCTATCATGCGCTCGCCGCACAACGCCACGAACAGCGCAAACAGCGCAAAATAAAGCCATCCCACCACAAGGCACGATGCGCCGGCGCGCGTGGCGGAGGCGGTGTCTTTCGCGCCCATGTAGTTGCCGGCAAGGACGCTCGCTGCCTGGTTCATGCCCATGAGCGGCGCAAACGAAAGATGGTTCACCGTGAACACCACGTTCGACACCGCAAGGCTCATCGCATCGAGCCGGCCCGTCATCATCACGAACACGGTGAACGTAAAGCAGTCCAGCGCCACCTGGAAACCGCTCGGCGCGCCGAAACGCACGATCCTTTTCACTAGCGGCCAATCGAACGCGAACACGCCGCCAAGCGGGCCGCACGCGCGGAAGGTTTTGTCGCGCGATATGGCAAATGCGTAGACGGCGCACGTTACAAGCGTTGCAAGATTGCTCGCCCACGCCGCGCCCGCGATGCCGCCTTCCGGCAGGCCGCATTTGCCGAAGATGAAAAGCCAGTCCAGCAATATGTTCGCCGCGTTTCCCGCCGCCGCCGCCACGCCCGTTATGCGCGTTTTGCCCATGCCGGAAAAGTAACCCCCGCACACGGCCGCAAGCACGTTTAGCGGCGCGCCCACCATCATCACCGAATAGTAGTCCGCCTAGGCGCGCACCACCTCCGGCGCATGCCCGAAGAAATTGAAACACCACACCCCCGCAGGTATCAATGCAAGAAACACCGGCGCCGCCGCCATCGACAGCCACACCCCCTGCGCAAACGCATGCACCGCTGCACGCCTCTTCCCCGCACCTTTGTATTGCGACACGAACGTGCCCGAATACGAAATCGTGCACATCACAAGGCATATGAACAGCCACCCCAGCATCCCGCCCGGCAGCGAACCTTCTATCGCTTCGTCGGAGTATTGCGACAGGAACAAGCGGTCCACAAACTGGTTCACCGCGCTTGCCGCCATCGCCGCCACCAGCGGTGCCATCACGCGCATGCATTCAAACATGTTGCCGCGCGCGCGCCTGTCGAACATCTCACGTATCATAGTCCAGCATCGCAACTTTCGCATCGTGCCACGGCAGCGACGCCACGCTTGCGGCAAGCCCCGCTCCGAACCCTGATAGCAACACGCGCCCTTGTGCCACTTCGTTCGCCGCAAGTGCCACCGGTATGGTGGACGACGACGAATTGCCGAACCTCTCCCCCGCCGTCACCAGTTCCTTTTCCAGATCAAGCGCCTTCGCCAACGCGCGCACCATGTAGCCGTTTGCCTGATGCGGCACGAACGCCACATGCTTTTGGCTGCATTGCGCCATGAAATCCTTTAAGAACCTCGCCACGTCCGATGCCACGAACCTGAACACTCCAAACCCGTCCATGCGCAGCACGCCATCTTTCACCTGCAGCACATCGCGCCGCTCGCCATCCGTCATGAACGCAAAACGCCATTCGTCGCCGCCCGCCGCCTCCACAATCGTCGCCGTGCCTGCGTCGGCAAGCACCGGCACCGTGTCGCGATCGTTTGGATCTATCGCGCGGCTTTGCACGTCTCCATCCAGCACCAGCACGTTTTTGCCCGTGTTCTTTGCCACCAGTGCCGCCATGTAAAGCGCGTACGGATAGCCCGCGCACGCATGTTGCAGATCTATCGCTAGCGTGTCCTTTGCCAGCCCCAGCCGCGCCTGCGCCGCAAACGCATTCCCCGGCAACGCCTGCGCCGGCGTGAACGTACAAGCCACCACCGCGCCGATTTTCCCCTTGTCCGCATCCTTCAGCACTTCCTCCGCCGCGCGTATGCAAAGATCCGCACTTGTCACGCCCGCATCTGCAATCCTGCGGCTGCGTATGCCAAGCGTGTCCACCACCGATGCGCTCTTCGCGCCGAAAAACCTCTCGCAATCCGCGAGATTGTCCACCTCGCGTTTCGGCAAACACGCAGCCAGCGCGGCGATTCTCACGCCATCTATCGCAAGCACATCCATCTCAATCTCAAAACGCACTTCCGCACGCATCGGACGGCATCCGCCAATCGCCGCGCGGCGAGAGCCCCACCGTCCCCACCTTCGGCCCGTGCGGCATGCAACTTCTCTTGAACTGCTGCTGGAAAAACCTCTTGAAAAACACCTCAAGCCACTTCGCCACCGTCTCTTCCGCATACACCCCCTCAAACGCCGCATTTGCAAGCATGGCAATCTTCTCGCGCCCCGCTCCGCGCCGCAGGAAATGATACAAAAAGAAATCGTGCAACTCGTACGGCCACACCTTGTCCTCCGTCTTCTGCGCAATTTCCCCGTTCTCCGCCGCCGGCAGCAGTTCGGGGCTCACAGGCGTTGCGAGGATGTC
>JAFVCR010000198.1 GCA_017479035.1 Kiritimatiellia bacterium
CGCGAGGGCGTGGCAATCTCCAGGAAAATACTCGATGCAAACGGCAAGGAAGTCCAAACTGCAAAGATTGGCGATTTGCTTGCGGTGCATCTGAATTTCAAGGTGGCGACGAGTATCGACAATGTAGTAATCGCCGCGCTTATCCCGGGTGGATTCGAGATAGAGGATACGGCGCTCAAGACCCGCAGCGAGTGGCAGCACGTTGGCGAGAGCAAATATCAAACGCCGTATGGCCACATAGACATCCGCGATGATCGCTGGCTTTGGTTCGGGGACTTGTATGAAAAGACCGAATACCATCTGTCGTTTAAGATACGCGCGGTGGCGCGGGGAACGTTCACGCTGCCTGGCGTTTCCGTGGAGGGCATGTATTCGCCCGACATTGCGGGCGATGTGGCCGCAGGAGGGACCATAACGGTGGAATGATGCCAAGGGTTGCTATCGCATCTGCGGCGGCGTTTGCGGCGCTGGTCATCGCATGGTGGCTGGCGCCGCATTTCGTGGACGATCCGCTTGATGTGCTGAAGCGGCGCACGCCGGTGAAAACATGGCGCGACCGCAACGGCAAGGCCGTGTGGTGCGAACGCACGTTCGACGGCGAATGGCGCTTCGAGATTCCTCTGGAACAGGTGTCGCCGCAAGCGAGGGATTTGATGCTGGCGGCGGAAGACGCAAGATTCTATTCGCATGGCGGAGTGGATTACCGGGCGTGTCTGCGGGCGTTGTGGCAAGACGTGCGGCATCTGCGCATCGTTTCAGGCGCAAGCACTATTTCCATGCAGTTGGCGGATATTTCGCACAGCGGGCCGAGAAGGGGACTTTGGCAGAAGTTCGTGCAAGCGGCAAAGGCGAGGAAGATGGAGAGCCTGCACACGAAGGATGAACTTCTTGAGGCGTATTTCAACCATATCCCATACGGAGGCAAACTCTACGGTGTCGAGGCGGCGAGCATCTATTATTTCGGCAAGCATGCTGCGGACATAACGCGGACGGATGCCAGCATACTCTGCGGTATTCCGCAAGCGCCGAACAGGCTGCGGCCGGATCGCCATCCTGATGCGGCGCGCCATCGGCAGCGGATGATATTGAGGCAACTGGTGCGGCAAGGGAAGATGGCGCAGGAGGAAGCGGATAGGCTGTATGAAGAAGGCCGCTTGGCGTATCGCGATTTCAGCCTCCCCGCGCCATTCATGGAAATCGGCGAAGCGCGGGAATGGACGCACTGCACAAATACGTTGCATACTATTGATGCCGCGCTCACGGTGCGAATCCGCAATATGCTGGCCAAACGCATACGCGATACTCCGGGAGTGCACGATGCGGCGGCGGTGCTGCTGGATGTGCATACGGCGGAGACGAGGGCGTATGTGGGCACGCTCGATTGGGCATCTCCGCAAGACGGGCAGGTGGATGCGGCAGAGGCTGTGCGCAGCGCAGGAAGCGTTCTAAAGCCTTTTATATATCTCGAGGCGTTGAAGGCGGGCTACATCACGCCGTTCACGCCGTTGGAAGATTCGCCGCTACGGATCGGGACATACGCGCCAAAGAATTACGATGGCGCGTATTCCGGCAAAATAAGCGCGACAATGGCATTGGTGCGTTCTCTGAATACTCCGGCGGTGAGGCTTGCCTCGCGTCTTGGTGCAAGACGCATAGAGGGAGTATTTGATTCATACGGCCTTGCAAACAGCAAGCAGGTGCGCGTGAATGGTCTTTCGCTGGTGTTGGGCAGTGCGGGATACCGGCTTGTGGATGTTGCAAACGCATACGCGCGTCTTGCGGTGGAGGATACGGACGAGGCGCGCACGATCGCTTCCATGCTGCGCACGCAGTCGCTCGAGGGAACTAGCAGAAGCGTGGCGTGGAAGACTGGCACGTCCAACAACCATTGCGATGCGTGGTGCGTGGCATTCACGCCCGATTGGGTGCTGGCGGTGTGGTTCGGCAACAAGAACGGACGGCGTTCGAGCAATCTCGTGGGCGCGGAATTGGCCGCGCCAGCCGCAGGCGAAATAATGGACATGCTTTACGAGGGCGAGGCCGACCCCGCATGGCTCATGCCGCCTGTGAAAACCGAAGTGGCGGGTGTGGCTGACGTGCCAGAGAAGATGAGAGTCTCCATTCTTTCGCCGCAACCGAGGCAATACATTGCGGAGTTCGGCGAAGAGGGCGTGTGGATGGATCTTTCGTGCAATGACAGCGATGCATACTGGTTCTGCGATGGAGAAGGGCTTGGGATGCGACCTGGTAAACGGTTTTTCGCACCGGGTCGCCATGAAGTTTCTGCAGTGCCGGCGGCTGGCAAAGCGGCGAAGGTGGTGTTTTCCGTATCGCCATGTTTGCAATAACCGCGTTTGCATCATGTTGTTCCCCCGAAAGGGTAATTGCTAAAGTGTCGGCGGCGTGGTATAATCGAAACATGAAAATGAAATTTGCTGGTCTATGTTTGCAATTGGCGATTTTCGGCTTTCGATTCGCGGCGTGGGCGCTTTCTCCGCAGGAGCGCTTGGCACGGTTTGCAGATGAGGGGCCGAACGCGCTTGCGGACAGGCTCTATATGCATTGGAACACCCACGCGACAGATGTGTACGTGCACGATCAGGCGGTTATGGGCGTGGGCGGAGAGCGGGCGAAAGAGCCGACTGTGATGTTTGCGGGCAATAGGAGCCACGTCACCAATTTCCAACGTCCGGCGATAGAAGATCTGCGCAAGCGCAACGAGGACGAGCGCGGGTTGTTGCTTGTGCCGAAGGCCGGCGGCGAGGCGCAATGGGTGCCGTACGGGCAGACGGGCGGCATCATAGAAAGCGTCAATAAAGAGATCATGGCACTTGCAAAAATCGCTGCGGAGACGGGGCGGGAAGAAATGGCGTTCAGAGCCTTGGATGTTTATTTGAAGGGGATATATTATCGCAACGTAGCAACCGATCTCGCGCACGGGCACATGCAGACGCTTTTCGGGATGCAGTCGATGGAGACAATTCACGACGATGTCTTGCACCATGTATGCGCCACATACAAAATCCTCAAGCCGTGGATAGAGGAACACCATCCGGAGAGTTTGGAGGTGATGCAAGATGCGTTGCGCAAGTGGGCCGATGTGCAGATAGCCAACGGCGTTGCCGACAACAACTGGGATATGATGCAATTGGATTTCATCCTCGACGTGGCTCTTGTGCTGGAGGAGGATACGCACTACGCAGACGGCAAGGGACGCGAGTATTATATCGACACAGTGCTCAATCGCTCGTCGGTGCGCAATCTTTCGATACGCAGCCTTGCGGAGAAAGGATACGACCCGGAGAGCGGCATATGGTTCGAGTGTCCGGGATATTCGCTCGTAGTGCTTGGCGATCTGGCGAGATTTGCAGCAAGGCTGGCGGACGAACTCGACATTGATATTTTCACCATCGTGCCAGTCGCGGAGAAGGCGTATATCAATGCGGTGGAGTATCTTTTCCCGGATGGCATGGTGATAGGTTTCGGCGATACGCATCCATCGCCGCTGCCTGCAAAGGCGTTTGCAACGATGGCACGAATCGCCCGCAAGTACGGGCGTGCGGAACTTGCCGAGAAACTCGAAAAACCGCTTTTGCCGGCAAAGAGTTTCTTCCATGCGCCTAATGCAAGCTGGCTCGTATGCCGCAGCGGAACTGATGCGAAGGACGACATTGCCTTTGCCTTAAATGCATCGCTAGGCAACCATCAGCACGCAAACGGCATTTCGCTGGAGTTGTGTGCAAACGGCTACCGCATCGCGCCGGATGCTGGCATCGGTTGGAATTTGTATAGCGGAGAAGACTACAAAGAATACTATTCACGTTTCCCCGCGCACAACACGGTAATGGTAAACAGCCGCTCGAACTATGGCGTGATGAAGAGTTTTCATTCTTTTGAACTTGTGGCGCACGGGGATAATTGGGCGAAGGTTCGTTTCCGCGAACCGGCCACGGGCGCGGAACAGGAACGGATGGTGACGCTTGTGAAGGACGGGGAAGTTCGGTATTTTGTAGATTGTTTCAAGAGCCGGGTGGCGGGAGATGCGCGGCAGTATCACGATTACTACTACCACAATCTAGGCGATACGGTGTTCCTTGAAGGGGAGCTTGAAGCGACGGATGAAATAGCATTCGTTGAAAGCGGGATTGCGGCGCTGTCGTATATTCAAAACAAATTCGCGCGGAAGGGGACGGGAGATGCAAAGGCTCAGTTCGTGTGGAAACGTCCGGAAGGAGACGTAATCACGAAATTCTACATGAATGGCGCGGAGGGGCGCACGTTCATAACGGCACTTGCACCTGCGACAGAAGGTTTGAGCCGCGTAAAATCGCCAGACTACGGCATAACGCGAGATAGCCGCACGCCGGTTCTCGTGGCGCGACACAGAGGCGATGCATGGGATGTGCCGTTCATCGCGGTGATCGATCCGTCCGATGCGGTGGAGTCTGTTGCATTCGACGGCTGCATGGTTACTGTCATGCGCAAGGACGGCAAGCGCGACTCTTTCACGTTTTGACGCATCGTACAAGGCCTAGGATTATTGCAAGTATTACCAAACGATAATGTTGCGCGAAGGGAAATTTCATGTTGCGTTAAAGTTCTGTTGAAAATGAAGCGATAGAATGGCAGCATGAAAACAGCAAAATTGTCGGTATTGGCTCTGTTGTGGTCTTTCAATGCGTTGGCAAGCGGCTTTGCCTTGTATGAAGCCTCGGCGCGGAATGTTGCGCTTGGCGGGGCGTTGGTGGGATCCACCCGCGATGCAACAGCGGTGTACAACAATCCGGCGAATATGGGCGAGAACACCAATGTAATGGTGACTGTGGGCGCGACGTTCGTCAATCCTTTCTGCGATGTAGCGGTGAACCACAAAAACCAGAACAAGATGAATGCGGGCTGGTTCACTATTCCACACGCATATGCCACAATTCCGTTGCCGGGCAGGTTTGCATTCGGCATAGGCGAATACTCGGAGTATGGCATCGGCACCAAATACAATACGCATTGGGGGCTTGCGGGCGATTCGTACGAGACGACGGTCGAGCAGATTACAACATCGCCGGTCGTGTCATTCCAGGCAACGGACGATTGGTCTATCGCGGCCGGTATGCGCATTTCGTGGATAGAGTTTGAAAATCGTCGCCATCCCTATCGCCAGACTACGCAATACATGAACTCCCTGCCGATGCCGTATTCGATGGTGTTCGGAAGCGACAATACACTTAAAAGCCGCCTAAAGGGTGATGATTGGGCTCTTGGGTGGTTGCTCGCCACGCAATACAGAATTACCGATACCGTGCGTGTTGGGCTTTTGTATCGCTCGCCAATCCGCCATAAGATCAAAGGAGATTTCGACCTCTCCGGGCGTGCGATGAACGCAGATATTCGCGGCCACTCCTATGCAAGCGGCAAGGTGGAGCTGCCGCAGTCCATCACTGCAGGGGTGAATTGGGATGCAACAGAGCGTCTGCGGCTGGGATATTCGATGACATGGACGCGCTGGAGTTCGCTGGACGATCTCAACTTTCACATTCCATACCAGAATACGCTAAACGGCTCGCGCAGCGACGAGTCCGTGCGGTTCAACTGGCACGATGTATTCCGTTTCGGCTGGGGTGGCGAGTATGATGTAAACGACTGGTTCACGTTTCGCGCGTCCTACCAATACGACATGGATCCGTCTTCGCCGCATCACGGCACTACTATGATGCCTTGCGGCCATAGGCATCTCATAAGCACCGGAGGAGGTTTCTATCTCGGCCACGGCATCAGTCTAGATTTGGCCTATTCTATCGTTCTGATGGAGTCCGAATCGCGTTGGATAACGGAGAAGGGCATACCCGGTGTCACTCCCGACACGCGCAGCAAGTTCCAAACGCGCAACGGCATAACCCACATGCTTTCGGCATCGCTCAGTTACGAGTTCTGAATTGCGGAGGCGTGCCGTTTGCGCAAATTAAGCAGGGCGCATGGCGAGTGTGAAATACATTGCCTTTGCCGGAGGAATCTGCTAGAATTGCGGCAATGGCAGGCAAGAAAAATTATCCGGCGAGGATTGCGCGTGCAGCGTTGGGTTTGCGCGCGCAAAGCGTCCGCACTGTAAAGACATGGTGGACTCGCCGCTGGCTGCAAAGCCTAGAGGATATGCGCCTGGGTGCGCGGCTGGGGCGCGGGAGAACGTATGCTGCGGACGGCCAGGTGGTGGAATTGACACGCGGTGAGCTGGATGGCGAAGTGCGTGCGCAAGTGGTAGGCTCGCGGCCGGAGCCATACATTGCAACGTTGCATTTCTCGCAAGGGAACGAAAGAGCACGTGAAGAAATAGCATCTGCGATTTCGTCCGAACCGATGTTGCTGGGGCGTTTGCTTACTGGCGATCTGCCGCTTGAAATCGCAGAGATGTTCCGCACGCGAGATTTGCCTCTGTTCCCTGCGGGCGGCACAAAGGGAAACTACGATGTGACGATGAAATGCACCTGTCCCGACTGGTCTCGGCCGTGCAAGCATATCGTGGCGGTGCTGCTCCTCCTTGGCGAGGAAATATCGCGTTACCCCATGACGTTGCTGAACTTGCGGGGAATCGACCTTGCAATGGCGCACGGCACGGATGCACCGTGCGATATTGCGCTTGCTAACGTTGCCGCGACGGATGCCAATCCCGCACCGCTTGTGCGGCGGCTTGGTGCAATGCCATATTGGAGAGGCTTTGCAAAATTCCCGGAGACGCTTTTGCGCATTGCCGCGAAAGTGCGGCCAGTGGCGTTGAAGGCGGCAGCGGGAGAGTCTATAGATTTGCGCCATTGATACGCTGCGGAGCGAGGATTTGCCGTGCGGCGCAATATTTGGTATAATATAGGGATGAATTTGAAAGTTGTTGTTTTCCGGTTGTTGTGCGTTGCTGCAGGTGCGGCGGTGGCGCACGAGCCGCAAGCAGTGCAATTCCCGCTTGGCGCGGTGACGCTGAACGGAGGACCGATGCTGGCGCGGCGCAATATCGACGAGAAGTATCTTCTCGACATTGTGGATGCCGACCGGCTCTTGGCCGGATTCCGTGAAATCGCCGGGCTGCCGCAGAAGGCTGCGAGGTATCCCAACAGATGGGAAGGGGGGCAGATAAACGGGCATTCGCTTGGGCATTTTTTGAGTGCTGTATCCGCGTTGCATGCAGTGGCCGGCGATGCAGACACGAAAGCACGGGCCAAAGCAAAAGCAGATTACATAGTATCTGAACTTGGCGAATGCCAGAAAGCGAACGGAAATGGATTTTTGATGACGTGCCCGCAGAAAATCTATGAACTCGTGCGGAGCGGGCGTTTCCGGGCGGGCAAGTTCGACATCAACAAATGGTGGGTGCCGAACTATACTTTGCACAAGATTTTTGCGGGTTTGCGCGATGCATACAGGTGGACGGGCAACGAGGAGGCTTTGGAGACGGAACGCAGATTGGGCGACTGGTATATCGGCGTGGTTCAGGGGCTTGACGATGACAAGCTTCAAAGGCTGCTTGTAAGTGAATGGGGTGGACTGAACGAGACATTCGCCGATCTCTACGACGACACGCACGATGCCAGATACCGCGATGCGGCGGAAAAGTATTTCGACGATCGCAAGGTGTTCGAGCCTCTCAAGGCAGGCATGGACAATCTCGACGGCAAGCATGCCAATACGCAGATCCCTAAAATGGCGGGATTGGCACGGCTGTATGAACAGACCGGCAAAGAGGAGTATCGTGCAGCGGTGGAGACGTTTTGGTGCAGCATAACGGAGCGGCGCTCGTTTGCAAACGGAGGGCATTCGGACGATGAGCATTTCTTTCCGACAAAGGACAATGCTGCGAAACTCGGTCCGCACAACAATGAAACGTGCAACGTCCACAATATGCTGCGGCTTGCTGCGCATGTGTTTGGATGGAATCCAGATGCGAAGCATATGGATTTCGTGGAGAGAGCATTGTACAATCAGATTCTCGCGCAGATAGGCCGGGCACCAGGAGAATTCGGATATTTTCTGTCGCAGGCTCCGGTGGGCGAGAAAGTGTGGTCAACGCCGGAAGGGGCATGGTGGTGCTGCGTGGGAACCGGCATGGAAAATCCCATGCACTATACAGACCATATCTATTACAAAGACCGGAACAATGAGGTTTTGTATGTGAACCTTTTTGTGTCTGCAACTCTTCGCTGGGAAGAGAAGGGGATAGAAGTAGTCCAGAAGACCGATTTCCCTTGCAATGGCGAAGTAACGCTGAAGGTGGCGGGCATGAAAGATTCCGGCCGATGGACGATGAAAATCCGTGCGCCGTATTGGTGTCTTGATCCTGCTGTGGCTGTGAACGGCGAGGCGCAGACAATCGTGAAAGGCGAAGACGGGTATATTGCAATAGACCGCTCTTGGCAGGACGGCGATACGGTAGCATTGAGTTTGCCGATGAGAATGCATGCCAATTTCCTGCCGGAGACGGACGGGACGCTTGTGGCGTTCATGTACGGACCGCTTGTGCTGGCGGGGATCACACCTGCTCAAGACGGTATGGCAGACAATGCCAAAAGACGATGGGACGACCATCTTGCCGCACCGGGGAAAACCGGCGAAGCGGCGGCAACGGTGGTTACGGACAACATGGAGGCGGCACTTGAAACGTTCAGCCGCAAGAGTGGAACGATGAATTTCACGGCGAAGGGTCTGCTGCGGCCGGTCGATCGCGATTTCATGCCGTTGATGGATGTATATGAAGAACATTACACGGTGTATTTTCCCGTTTTGGAGCCGCATGCATGGGAGAAGGATGCTGAAAAACTTGCCGCAGAGCATAGTATGAAAGCGGTGGAAGAGGCGCGATTGGTGGATGAGGTGTTCCCTGGTTTTCAGCAGAGCGAGATCAATCACGACATTGAAGCCGAATTTTCAGACACCGGCGAGGCTGACGGATTCAAATTCCGCATTGCAACATGTGTGCAAGGGTGCTTCGAATATACGCTTGCAGTGGACGGCGCAAGCGGCAACGAACTAGTGGTGCGCTATTTGGGCGAGGGACGCGAATGGGGTTACGACATTCTGGCCGATGGGATTGTTCTTGCTTGCACTGGAGGCTGCGAATTGAAGCAAGAAAATGTTGTTGAGAAAGTTTATGCATTGCCGCCGGCGGCGACAGATGGTAGAAAGTCAGTGAGAATTGCCATCAGCGGCAAAATAGCAAATGCCGCCGGAATTTGCTACGTTGCCGTTAGACGCATAGCGGCGAAATCTGTTGATAAAGTAGATTGATTGTGCGGTATTTGCTTGCAATGCCGCCGCGCCACTTGGCGCGGCGGCATGTTTTATGCGGTATTGCACCGGGAGACTGACTGATTTAAGCAGTCAAAAATAAATTTCAAGGGCTTGAATTGGTAATTTCAAGAGGTTAAAATTTTATTTTAAGGGCTTGAAATTTATTTTTAAGCCCTTGGAATGAGCAATTCAAGCAGTCAAAATCAAATTTCAAGCCCTTGAAATTCTGTCGCAACGATGCATATTCATGCTTTCAATATCTGCGGCTATATGGTATAATCGCAGCATGTTCTCGAAGCGTGTATATATGTTGGACATATCGCGGGACAAAGTGCCTACGATGGGAACCTTGCGCTTGATTGTGGATATGCTGGAGCAGGCGGGCTACAATCAGTTCCAACTGTATATGGAGCATACGTTTGCCTACACACGGCATCGCGAGATATGGAAGGATGCGGATCCTCTCACGCCTTCCGAGATCCG
>JAFVCR010000199.1 GCA_017479035.1 Kiritimatiellia bacterium
CGGCGTATGCCCCATCCTCTCTCCAAGCCCCACTCGCACCAGCAGCTCCTTTGCCCTCGCCACTCGCTCCCGGTGCGCCAGCCTCCCCAAATACAAATCCGGCAGCTGCACTTGCTCCAGCGCACTCGTTCTCGGCAGCAGATTGAAATTCTGGAACACGAATCCCAGTTTCCTGTTGCGTATGTGCGCCAACTCCTTGCGCGAACGCGCCGCCACCTCTATCCCGTCCAAAAGATAACTCCCGCTCGTCGGCACGTCTAGGCATCCAAGTATGTTCAGCATTGTAGACTTCCCCGATCCCGACGCCCCCATTATCGCCACGAACTCTCCGTTGTCGATTTGCAAACTCACTCCGTCCAGCGCGGCCACAGGCTCTCCGCCTATGTCGTATACCTTCCGCAAATCGCGTATCTCTATCAAATGCGCCATCTTATTTTCCCCGTTCATCTCGCTCTCCATGCGCGGATTGCACAAACTCCCTCACTCCTTCTACCGACTCCAACGACGCTATATGCTTGCGCATCAGTGCCGCCCCCGGCTGCCCCGCCGTGTATCTCACAAGATGCGTTCTCACCATGTTCAACACATACCCTTCCGTGTCGTGGAAATAGTTTTGCGGATACTTCTCCGCCAGCATCGCCGTGTATTGCTCCAGCAATTCCAGATGCAAAAGAAACGTCTCTCGCCAGTCGCGCTCTTTCAGCCGTTTCGCCTCAGCGCCCCCTCCCGCCAGTTCATCGAAAATCCACGGATTCGCCAACGCCCCCCTTGCCACCATCACCCCCGCCACGCCCGTTTTCTCCATCGCCTCCGCCGTTGCCCTGTCCACCACGCCGCCATTGCCTATCACTGGTATTTTCGCCCGCTGCACCAGCTCTCCCAGCAAATCATAGAACAGCGGCCCCGAATGTATGCCTCTCACAAACCGCGCGTGCATTATGATTTTCACGCATCCCTCCCCCTCCGCCGCGTCCAGAAGTTCAAACATCTTCACGTCCCCCGGCCACGGCCCCAGCCGCGTCTTCAGCGACATTGGCAAGTCCGTATTCGCCTTTATCGTTCTCAAAAGGCTCGCCACGCGCTCCGGATATTTCACCAGATCCGCCCCTGCGCCGTCGTGCCTAATGCGCGGCATCGGGCAACCCGCATTGAGATTGATCTCCGTGAACGGCCTTCCCCCCGCATCCTCCCGCCTGTGCGAAATCTCCGTCACCTCGCGCGCCGCCGCCGCCATTTCCTCTGGCGTCGCGCCGAATATCTGCACCGCCACCGCCGGCTCCTGCGCCAACGTCTCCATCAAGTAATGCGTTGGCACGCTGCCGTGCAGCAACCCTGCTGCGGAAACCATTTCCGTATACGCCCCATCGCACGGATGCATCATGCACAACGTGCGAAACGGCGAATCGGTAAAGCCCGCCAGCGGTGCGAGATAGTATTTCATTTTATCGCCTGCTCCCGGCCATCTTCCACGCATACGAGATCCACCGGCACGTCTCTGTTACCGTTTTCGCGCAAAACGTATTTCACCTTCACCGCCGCCGCCGCCGACCCATCCGGATTGTACCTTGTTATCTTGCGCCCGTCCGGCAGGAATTCCGCCGTGATCTCCCCCCCTATGCTGCGCTGGACCTTCTCGATCCGCCCCGCCTTGTCGTACACGTACGAATCCTTCCACGGCCTCGGCGCGGCTATCGCCGGGTCAATGTATCCCTTCATCGGATTTGAATAATCTATCCAGTCTATTCTCCCGTCCGGCAAATACGCCCTCAACTCCTGCGGCACCGGCATGAACGATATGAACGCCGGCGCACCCCACTCCGTACCGTCGAATTTCGCAAACACCGCCACGTCCACCCGCGCGTGCAGATTCTCCCTGTCCACCGTTATCTGCGCAAGCCCCGTCTCCGGCGTGCTGAAAATGTCCCCCGCAGGCGGCTCTATTTTCACCGCGTCCACCGCCAGCGGATTTCCCAGCACCTTCCACGCGAATTTCGCCTGGCGCAGATCGTCCGGCGCATTGTCCGTCCTTGCCCGGAAAAAGAACGTCCTCTTCGCATCCTTTGCCCGCAGCACTATCAAATTCGCCACCGGCGTCAAAAAATGCGCCTCCGGCATCACGTCCGGATAATCCACACCTGCCATCGGCATCTTCACCGGGAATATCCGCGAATTCACAAGTTCCAGTTTCGCCGCCGGCGGCACGTCCGCAATCTTCAGCGCGTGCGCCTTCTCCACCATGCGCCCCGTATCGAGAAAGTCCTTCGAGAACACCACAGGATGCGCCCCCGCCTCCAGATAATCCTCCTGCGTCTTCACCCCCCTCATCGTACTGCGCATCAGCCATTGCATCACAGTCCCCATCATGCCCTGCCTCACTATCGCCCTCTTCGTCTGCGGCCGCAACGCTGCCGATGCCGCCGCGAACGCCTCAAGTATGGGCGTATCCGTGTAGCTTCTCCCCAGCGTCGCTGTCAAAAACGGCACCCTCGCCGGAAACACGTCTCCAAACTTCCCCGTCCCGTAATCGTCCACCGCCGGGCACACAAACAGATTGTTGTCAAGATACAACGCCGCCAGACGCTCCGCCGCCCCCTCGTCCGTCATTGCCGCACGTGCAAAACTGCGCCCGGCCACCCCCACCCTCGTGCGCGACACATTGGCAAACACCGTATGCCCCGGGAACGACGCGTTCGGCAGATTCTCATCCACCCGCTCCGCCATCGCCGCTCTCTCCCACGCCACAGGTGTCAACCACGGGAACGCTCCGCACCGCAGCACGCTATGCCCCCTGTCGCGGTTCAAATACAAATCCCCTCCGTTGCCCGCGCCCGTCCCCTCCGCAAGATATTTGCACACCGCAGCAGCAGCCGGCCCCGTGTATTTCGCCGCTGCGGCCGCAAGCGTCTCCGGCGGCTGCTTGAGTTCCGTTTCTATCACAAAACACGCCCGCTCGAAATCCCACGCGGCATTCGCCTCCGTCACCGTCAGCGTCTGCCCGTAAACCCCTTGCGTAGGCTTCATCGTCACCTTCCCCTCCACTGGCTTCGCCGCCGAATCCTTCGCCTCCTTCACCAGCGCGGCAAAACGCTCGTTCCTCCTCAAACGCGCAAAATCGCGGTCGGACTCTATCATCTTCGCATCCCGCAGCCCCCATCGTATCGCCTTGGCAAGTTCCTTCAACGCCTCCGCAGGATCCGCCTTGTACGCCAACGCGCATGCAAGATTGTAATGCCAAAGTTTATCCCCGGGAATAAGCGCCACCCCCGCGCGCGCCACGTTCTCGAACATCGCCGTATCCCCGCGCGCAATCGCCAGCTGCATCAACGCCACAAGCCGCTTGTGCTGCTGCGCCACCGCAGGATACTTCCACACGCAAAGAGCCTTCTCCTCTCCGCGCGCACCCGCAGACAGCACCACCGCCGCAATCGCCGCCGCAATCGTTTTTCCCAGCATTTTCATACCCATATTATACTCCATTTCCCGCCCCTTTGCAAGAAATCCGTTCCCCCGCCATTATCCCGGAAAATCCAGATAAACGCGAACCGTCGAACTTGCTTGACTTGCACGCGAGTTTTGCTATAATGGCTTCGTAAAATCTACAAGGAGGTTTATATGGATATGGATAGACGTGAATTTCTGCGCAATGCCGCCATTTTTGCGGCGGGTCTGCCACTTGCCGGCAAGGCTTTGGCCAATGGCGAAACACCTCCTCCCGCCTCTGCGCCGCGTCTACCCCTGCTTCCGCACGTGCAGCTGCTCTCTTCCACTTCGATGGGCATTGTGTGGCGCTCGAACTTCCCCGCCACCGGCCGCGTGGAATGGACCCAGGACGATTGGCAGACCTGCAACACGGCCTGGACGGAAGAGGACGGCCTCCTCGACGCAAACGGCACTTTCCACCGCGCCATCCTTGAAGGCATCGACCCCGCACGCCCGCTCAAATGGCGCGTGCGCTCGCTGCATATCACAAACTTCCAGCCCTATCACGTGGATTTCGGCGAGGCCGAAGACGTGCAGGAAGGCGAACTCAACGCCATCCTCCCTGCCGACGGCACAGTGTCGTGGGCAATGTTCAACGACGTCCACCAGAACCTCGCCGTGTACGACCATCTCGTTCCTCATCTTGCAGGCATCAATACTTTCTGCGTATTCAATGGCGACATCGTAAACCATGTGGACGATGCCGCGCTTGTGGAGAAGTATCTCCTCGCACCGCTTTCGCGCGTCTCGCTGGAAGCACGCCTGCCCGTGTGGTATCTGCGCGGCAACCATGAAACACGCGGTGCCTACGCACGCAATTTGCGCGACCATCTCTCCCTCAAAGAAGGCCATTTCTACGGCGCGGCCACGCTCGGCAACGTCCGTTTCGTATTTCTCGACACCGGCGAAGACAAAACCGACCGCAACAAAGAATACTCCGGCCTCGTCGCGTTCGACCGCTACCTCGAACGCCAACGCGCATGGCTCGCCGCCGAGGTCGCCTCCCCTGAATGGCGCAACGCCCGCGCACGCATCGTCACCGCACACATCCCCGCCCCCACCACCATCGCGCATCTGGAACACGGCAAATACGAGTGGAAACCCGGTCTCCCGCGCCTCGATGCGCTTTTCGCCACGCTTGCGGAGGCCAACGTAACCTTGTTCCTTGGCGCGCACCTGCACAATTGGAATTGGCACGCACCCATTCCGCAGCGTCCGTATCCAATGCTTGTTGGCGGCGGCCCGGAACTCGCCAATCCCAATCCGCACAAGAACGCCACGCTTGCCAAGTGCACGCTTTCGCCCGCAAACATCCTTTCCGTGAACCTCCTCTCCGCTGCCGGCGAAGTTCTCGTTTCCGAGGAAATCCACTGCTGAAAGACCGGCGAAACACCACCGCACAAAATAATCTACTTTTTGGGTTGACATTGTTGCGGAAATGTAGTAGTCTAACAGCGTTTTAATCGTACAACCAATGAAATGGAGGTAGTAATCATGGCAGGAAAACTACATCTTGAAACTCTCGCGGTCCATGCAGGCCAGGAAAAGGCTGACAGCGCCACCAACGCACGCAACGTCCCGGTATATCGCACCACCGCATACAATTTCCGCGACTCGAAGCACGGTGCCGATCTTTTCGGCCTGCGCGAACTCGGCAACATCTACGCCCGCTTGATGAATCCCACCAACGCGGTGCTCGAAAAACGCCTCGCCGCGCTTGACGGCGGCGCGGACGCGCGCACGGTCTCCTCCGGCACGGCGGCGATCTATTTCGCCATCACCAATATCGCACGCGCTGGCGACGAAATCGTATCCGCTTCCAACCTATACGGCGGCACCTTCTCGCAGTTCGATGCAATCCTCCCCAACGTCGGCATCAACGTGAAATTCACTCCCGTGAACGACTTTGCCGCCGTCGAGGCCGCCATCAACGAGAAAACCCGCGCGATATTCATCGAGACCGTGGGCAACCCCGCTCTTGATATTGCCGACATCGAAGGCTACGCAGTGGTCGCCAAACGCCATCATCTCCCGCTGATCGTGGATGCCACCTTCACGCCGCCCACGCTTCTCCGCCCGATTGAACACGGCGCAGACCTCGTCATCCATTCTCTTTCCAAGTGGATCGGCGGGCATGGTGCTGGCATTGGCGGCGTTGTGGTGGATGCCGGCAAATTCGATTGGTCCGACCCCAAATTCGCGCTCTACAACGAGCCGGACAAAGGCTACCACGGCCTGCGTTTCGCGCACGACCTGCCCGAACCGCTCAAGCCCATCGCCTTTTCGATCCGCCTCCTCACCGTGGGCATCCGCAA
>JAFVCR010000003.1 GCA_017479035.1 Kiritimatiellia bacterium
AAATCCTCCGCGGGCGAGACGCCGCGTCCCAACAGTACACGTGCTCTGCATCTCTGCGCCTCTGCGTTGAGCGTATTCGAAAAAAGTCGCCACTCTTTTTTCTCTGTTCCCGGAATATGTTTTCCCCTTATTTTATTGGCTCAAATGAAAATCCGGGATAAGGGTGTATGGCAAAGAGGGTTGCGCGGCGGCGGGAAAAATGGTAAAATAGAGCCATGCAAACGATTACGGACGAAATAAGAAAGTCGATGGCAGGCAGCAGCTGGATACGCAAGATGTTCGAGAAGGGACTCGAACTGAAGGCGAAGTTCGGCAATGATGCGGTGTGCGATTTTTCGCTGGGGAATCCAGACGTGCCGCCGCCAGCGGCTGCGAGGGCGGCGTTGGAGAGGATTGCGCAGGAGGCGGTGAAGCCGTTGGGGTTGGGGTATTGTCCGAATGCGGGGATACCGGCGGTGCGCGATGTGTTTGCGCGGCATCTTGCAAAGCAGCAGGGGATGGAGAGGCTTGCGGCAAAGGATGTGGTGTGCAGCGTGGGCGCGGCGGGGGCGCTTGTGGCGTTCTTCCGCGCGACGGTGGAGCCGGGGGATGAGATTGTGGTGATTGCACCGTATTTTGTGGAATACGGGAGTTACTGCGGGCATTTTGGCGGGCGGCTTGTGGTGGTGCAGGCAAAGGAGAATTTCGAGCCGGACGTGGAGGCGATACGTGCAGCAATAGGGCCGAAGACGCGTGCGGTGCTTGTAAATTCGCCGAACAATCCGACGGGCGCGATATATTCGGCGGAAACGATGAGGGCGATTGCGGCGATAGTGGAGGGGAAGAATGCGCGCAGGGATTCGCGGCCGATGTTTTTGGTGTCCGACGAGCCATACAGGGCGTTTGCATATGACGGGGCGGAGGTGCCGGCGGTGTTGCCGCTTACGAAATGGGCGGTGGTACTGGGGAGTTTTTCCAAGACGCTGTCGCTCGCGGGCGAGCGCATAGGGTATATAGCGTTCAACCCCGCAATGCCGGGGGAGGATGAACTCGTGGCGGCGGTAACGCTTACCACACGCACGCTGGGGTTTGTGAATGCGCCGGTGATAGGGCAGCGTCTGGCGGCGGCACTGGTGGAGGAAACGGTGGATTTGGGCGTTTACGACCGCCGCCGCAAATTGATGGCGCAGGTGCTTGCAGATGCGGGGATTGAATTCGAGATGCCGAAAGGTGCGTTTTATTTCTTCCCGAAAGCTCCGGGAGGGGATGATCTTGCATTTACAGAGGCGCTTGCGGATGAACTTGTGCTGGCCGTGCCCGGGAGAGGGTTTGGCCGGGCGGGGCATGTGAGGCTTTCGTGCAGCGTTGAAGAAAGCATAATCGAACGCGCCGCAGGAGGGTTTGCGCGCGCGGCGGCAAAGGCAAGGGAAAGGACGGCGAAATGAGAAAAATTGCAGCAGGGATTGCGGCGGCGGCCGCATGCGCAGCATTCGCGGGTGTGCAGACGGACGGGAAACGTGTGGTGTTCACAGCAACCGCAACGGGCGTAACACCGGGAGAGGCAATAGAATTTTTTGCGGCGGGTCCGCAAAGCGACCATGCATACGAGACGCTGTTCCTGGCGGACGATCCGCCGCAGGCGATAGCCGATGCAATCGCAAAGACCGGCATTCCGCAAGGCTTGGCAACGGATCCGTTCAAGGCTAGGCTTTGGCCGCAGGGTGAGCGCGTGAGGGTCTACGCAAGGCTTGCGCGGGAGGGCGAAAAGTTTGCGCCACTGGCAGATTGGGTGGAGGATCGGTGGGAGACGGAAAACGCGGAGGATGCGGACGGAGTGCTTGGCACGGCGTTGCGCTGGACGGGAGGTGCGCGCGACGGAAAGGGGCACCTCGTGGCGGATACGATGAGCCCCAATGCGATTTTTGCGCTGTTCACCACGGGGCAGAGCCCGATCGTCCTTGACGGGCAGCACGAGCAGAGCGTGACGTACGGGCGGTTTTTCCCCGCGAAGAGGATGGCTCTAGGCGACAAGGCGGAAATAGCGGTGGAGTGGGACGGCAAACGGAGCGTGGCGAGCGAAACGCTGGAAATAGCAAACGCCGCAGATGCCGCGCAGCTGTTGCGTTCGTTGAAAGAGAAGCATGCCGCAGACGATCTGTTTGTGCAATTGCGTTTCGACAATGCCACAGTGGAAGAAGCGGGCAAGATAGCGCGCATATTCCAGGCGTTGGACGGCACGGCGATGAAACTGAACGGCGCGGCGGAGGGAGAGTTTTTCTATGGCGCGTTTGCTCCGGACGAGCGGTGGCGCGCAAGGGAAGGGCGCGTGTTCCAGCCGTTTGAGGTGCGCGTGGAGAGGCGCGAGGATGGAGGGCTGGAGCGCAAGTTCGTTTTCGTGGAAGAGGATTGGAGCGGCGACGGTTTAGATCCGCGCCTAGTACCGCATGAAACGAGCGTGAAGGATTGGAGCGAATTGCGCGGGCTGGTGGAAAATGCAGGCGCGGCGGCGGACAAGTTGACGGTGATGTTCGTGTTTGCGCCGGCGGATCTTGCAGTGGCGGAATTGCGCGGTATAATCGCGGCAGTGCCGCCGCGCATTGCTACGTTCTACGTGTTTGCCGAGTGAGGCAGATATTCAACTGCGAAATACACGAAAGCGGACGGGGCTAGGCGAAGAGCAAAAATAGCGAGGGGAAGAGAAGGGCGAGGTCGCGCAGGATGGTTTTGACGAGATAGGCGCGGCCGGTTTCGCCTGTTTCATCGCCGAAGCAGCCGCAGGAGATGTCGAGATCCATCATCGCGGCGTATGAAAGCGCGGCGATGAACATGACGAGCATGAGCGAGACCACGAGCGCGGCTTCCTTGCGCCAGGGAGTGGCGATGAGCATGAGGCCGGCGAGCAGTTCCATCATGGGTAGCACGAGCGCGAAGAGACCCACAAGAACATCGGGCAACATGCCGTATGCGGTCACTTGTTCGGCGAAGAGGGCGGGGTCTTCGATTTTCCACAAAGCAGACCATGCAAAGAGGCCGCCGATGCCGATGCGCAGAGCCCATACGAGCAGGAATTTGAGAATCTTTTTCATTTGCCCTCGAATGCTTCAAACAGCGGTACGCGCCGTTCCTTGTAAACGCGGAAGTTATTTGCCACGCCGAGCACGAGCGCGAGCGCGGCCATGCACAAAAGCACGATGATGTTGAATCCAAAAAGTTTCATTTGAGCTCCATGAGGCAAGTGCCGCCCTTGGGGATGGTCACCATGAGATACGCTTTGGCACCGCACACCGCGCCGGAGACTTTTGCGGAGATTTTCTTCGCCTTCGTTGCGCCGGGGTTGGCGAGATACACGGCGAATGAACCTTTCATCGTGCCGGTGGCAGCGGCGAGAGACAATTTGAGAGAGGCGGGGTTGGCGGGAGTGGACGTGACGAATTCGTTTTTCGATTTGTCGAACTTGACCGCCGCGCCTTTTGGCAGGGTGATTTTGTTGCCGGAGATGGTGGCAGAAGTGTTCTGCGGCAGGAATTGCGAGAGCACTTGCACGCCGCCTACACTTGCGGGGAAGGACGTGAGAGAAACTTTGCGCGAGCCGGAGAGGGAGCCGCTTTCGTAGGAGCCGGCATCGAGCACGGCGAGCGAGACAGATGCGGTGGCGGTGGCGAGATTGCCGAGGCGGGCGATTTCGCGCACGGAGTCCTTCATGTAGTAGACAAAGCCGAAGCCGCCTTTCTTGCCGGCATACATGGGCGCGGCGAAGGGGATGGCGGCGGTGGCGCCGTCGTCAGCAAGGCACAACTGTAGGCCGGATACGGAGATTTTCGTGCCGTCGTGGGCGAAGCCCGTGGCCTTGGCCACGCCTTTGACGGAAATAGAGAAGGATACGCATACGATGCCGTTGCCGGCGGCGGAGAGAATGGCTGCGCAACTCTTGCGGTATTTGGCGAGCGCGGAGGCGGCGCGTGCTTTGTCGCTTGCGGATTTGCCAAGGAAGATGTTGCGCGCGCCATCCATGAAATAGCCGTCATACGTTCCGGTGAAGCCGTCCGCAGCGAGGGCCAATTCCATCTTGTGGGCGTTTGCGGCGAGCGACAGAGTAGAGCCTAAATACTTGCCTTTGAACGTGACGACGGACGACGTGCCGAGCGCGCGCACTTTGACGGTGACGGCGGCGGTTTGAGTTTTCGCGTTCCATTTGCCGGCCTGGACAAGCACGGTGCCGCGCACGCTGCCGGAAGAGTCGTAGAGGTAGCCGTTGAATTTACTGGCGGCAGTGCCGGCATACGCGGAGGAGGTATCGGTGCAGAGCAGGCGCGCGATGGATTCTTTCTCTGGCGGCGGATCGGGCTCGACGGGAGTGGCGGGCTTTTCGATTGCGAACGTTGCAGTTTTCGTGCCGGTGTAGTTGCGCCGGCCTGTGACGGTGACGGTGGCGGTTCCAACGGCGATGTTGTTTGCATAGGAGATGGTGTAGTCGGCAGAAGAAATGGGCGCGGAATCGCGTATGGTGACGGGCGGGGTCAGCGCAGAGCCGGTGTAGGTTTGTGTTGCGATCGATGCGATGGTGGCGTTGGCGATGCTGCGCGGTTTTATGACGAGCGTTGCGGAGGCGGTGGCACTTGCGTATTCGTCCGCAGAGGCGGTGGCGGTTACGCGATAGGTGCCGGCGTTTGTGTATGCGATGCTTGCGCTGTAGGAAACGTTTGCCCACGAGGGGGAGACCTGCGCGGCGGCGAGCGAGCGGGCGGTGCCGTTGTAGTCGAATGTTGCGTTGGAGAGGGAGAGGGAAATTGCGGGGTAGACGATGGCGAAATGCGCTTTGATTTGGCCGGTGAAGTCTCCTTGGCCTGTGATTGCAACGGTGGCGGTTCCTGCGGAGATGTTGTCTTCATAAGAGAGGGAGAGTGACGATGCGGGCACGGCGACGCCGGAGCAAAGGACGCGCACTTCCGGCATGATGGGTTTGCCTGTCCAAGTCTGTGCAGGGATGGCTTCCACGCTTACGCCGGGAGATGCAAGGCTGCGCTGTTCGACGCGGACGACAAGTTGCGTGGAGAAGGAGACGAAGCCTTCCTTTGCAGCGGTAACGACTACAGAATACGAACCTGCGCCGGTGAACGTTGGTGCTTCGCTTGTGGCATCGGCTCCGTCCACGGAGAATGTGAGCGAGGCATCGGCGGCGGATGGAGTGATTTCAAGCGCGTGAGCAGTGCCGTCGTATTCAAAGGAACTTGCGCCGATGGTGGCAGAGATCGAGTCTTTGACGATTGTGAAGGCGATGCGTTGCGCCGCGCCGGTGTAGTTGTTGCGCGGTGTTACCACTGCATATGCGGTGCCGGGGGAGGTGTTCCCGGAGTATGCGGCAGACCAGTCGCTTGCGGAGAGCGTGCGGCCGTTGGAGTCGACAAGTGAAAGCGCGGGTTCCACAGCGGCACCGGCGAATGTCTGCACGGGGATGTGAGCTATGGAAACATTGGCGAAATCGCGCGGCGTTACGACCACAACGACGGAGTTGGTGTTGACGGTTTTCCCGGGTGCATTTGCAGTGACGCGCACGGTGTAGATGCCGGCGGAGGTGAACGAAGGAGCGGAGGATGTGAATTCACCGCCATCGACGGAATAGAGTGCGGATGCGTCCGCGTGCGATATGCTCTTGACGAGATCGGGAGTGAATGCAGTGCCGTCGTATTCGCGCTCGATGCCGTCAATCACGGATACTTCCACATCGAGCGAATCCCAGGGAGCAAAGGCGTTTTCGCCAAGCATCACGCCGGCGGCATCGGTATATTCAAACGAGTAATATGGTTCATAGCCGATGGTGGCGTATTCGTATGCCGGTGTGGCATTCATGCGATCATCGTATTGCAGAGTGACGAAAGAATTGGAGTCGCGCAGATACTTCCACGAATAGACATGCGTGCCGGCGAGGGTGTTGGTGTATTGAACGGCGAGCCAATCGGCAGAGCCGGCAAGGCGCAATTTTTCTTCGCCATCAACGAAGAGTGCGGCATAATCACCCCATTGGCGGATGCCGCTTTCGTCCACATACGGCATAGAGCATTCTGCAAACCATTTGAAGGAGAGCACACCTGCGCCGTTGGCTGTGAGGGAGACTTCGCCGGTGCCGGAAGATGCGGGAGCAGACCATGTGCCGGCGGAGGGTGAAGACCATGTTTGCGGCGTTTCGCCAGGCGTGTTCGTGGTGATCCATTTGGCGACGAGGGTGAGTTCTGGTAATGTGTTGGTGGAGATGTCTTCATCGAAATACTGCCGAGAGAGATCCTCGCTCCACCAGCCTGCAAACGCGAGGCCGGAGAGGGTGTTAACGGCGAGGGCGTTCATGTCGGCGAGAGTAACGGAGTGTTCGCTCAAGAGCCAGGGTTCGGTTTCGACGATTTCGTACGAGTTGGTGGCGAGGGCTACGAGGTTGAGAGTGAACGAGCCGCGTTCGCGCCAGACGGCGTAGAGATCGACGATGTCGCCGTCTGTGGAGGAAAGGTTCTCGACGGTTTCGCCGTCGGCAAATACGCGGCCGGTGGAGTTGGTCCAGCAAACGAACAATTTGCCGTCCACGGCGAATGAGTTTGCGGTGAGCGCTTGTGCGGTGCCGTGTTTGAAGGATTGGAAAGAAGACCTGCCGGATTCGTCGGCGGCATTGAAGCGCACGGAGTATTCTATGGGCTCGAAAAGCGCGGTGAATGTTTTGTCAAGGCCGGAGACGGTGGCGGTGCGCACGGTTTCGGTGCTGCCGTCATGCGCCCAGCGTGTGAACTTCCAGCCTTCGTTTGGCGTGGCCGAAAGAGTGGTTTCAAGGCTGGAAAGATAGAGCCCGGGAGCGACGGAGGACGAAGCAACGCCGCCGGCGACGGGGTTGGATTCAACGGTGAAACTGCAACGGTCGTTGGCCGGTTGCCACACGGCAAAGAGTTCCACGCGGCCGCCCGCTTGCGCAGAAAGGTTGGAAACGCTTGCGCCGTCAGCGAATGCCGCGCCGCCGTCGCGATCAAGCGACCAGCCGGCAAAGATGTATCCGTCTTCGCCGTCCGAAAAATTTTCCGCAGAGAGGGAAGTTTCTTCGCCGTAGGAGAGGGTTTGCGCGGGCATTGTGCCGGAGCCTCTGCCGTTGCGGTTGTAGGAAACTGTGTAGGATACGGGCGAGAAATTCGCGGTGAGAGAAGTGTTCCCGGCGATGGCAAAGGTGTTGGTGGCGGAGGTGACGCCGTCGCTCCAGCCGGTGAAACGATAGCCCTTTGTGGGAGTTGCAACGACGGTGATTGTATCGAGCGCGGCACGCGCGCCGTTTGGAGCGCCGGTGACGATGCCGCCTTGCGCGGGAGACACCGCCACGTTGAACGAATACGTTTTAACGCGCCACAGCGCGTAGAGATCCACTACGTCGCCAGCAATAGTGGATAGGTTTTTGACGTGTTCGCCATCGGAGAAATCCTTGTGGGTGGAATCTTTGTCATAAGACCATCCGGCGAAAGTCCAGTGCGTGCGCGAATAGGCGTTCGTGGTGAGAGGTGTTTCTTCGCCGTAGTCGAGATCCTGCACGGCCATCCAGCCGGATGCGTCGGATGCGTTTGCATTGAAGCGCACTTTGTAGGCGATGGGGTCGAATATGGCGGTGTGAACGGTGTTGGATACGACAGGCGCGGCATCCCACGAGGCGGCGGTGGCACCGCTTGGAGACCATTTGCGGAAGACGTAGCCGGGGTTGGCCACGGCGGTGAGAGGGGCTTTGTCGAATACCGTATAATTGCCGCTGCCTGTAACGATGCCGCCGTCAGCGGGGCTTGCTTTTGCTGTGAGCGAGAAAACGCCGCTTTCCCACACGGCATACAGTGTTATTTTATCGCCGTGCCGCCAGCCGTTGGCTTTTGTGGCGGCGAAAACATATGGAGAGGCGAGCGGCGCGGAGGCATTGGCGGCAAGAGCCCAGCCTTTGAATTTGCAGCCGGTGCGCACGGGTGTGGAGGATGGGGCGATGGCCGCGCCGGAGCCGTCGACAACAGTAAACGAGGATGGGGCGGAGCCGGTGAAAGTGCCGCCGTTTGCATCGTATTCCACGGTGTAGGAGTTCTTCTTCAAAAGGGGCATCGCAATGGGGTAGCGGTATGCGTCCGCAAACGACGTGGAGATGGTGGAGTTGGTGGTGAAAGTGGCGTCCTTGATGAACGAGACGCGCACGGTGGTGGCGAGGAGAGTGTCGCCATTGAAGCCAGTGCGGTCGTACCAGGCCCAGGAGTGGAAATGCCAGCCGATGTCGGCGGGGGTGGAGTCGTCGTAGGCGAGGGTGATCTGCCCTGTGGCGGGAGTGGTGGAGGTGAAGATGTTGCGCACTTGGGTGCCGTTTGCATCGCGGGCGAGCCATCTGCCGCCGGCGGGGGCGGGAGTGCCGGCATCGGCGGCGGAGGCGTATTCGAATTTTGGTTGCGCGGCGGCGGTGTAGCCGCTTTCCGCAATGGCGAGGGAGAGGTTCGAGGCCGTGTGCGAAATGGTGCCCGATGCGGTGCCGAGCCTGAACAGGGAATTGGTGTTCCATGTGTCTGCGTTGGCAAAGCCGTCTATGTTCTCCACGGTATTGGCAAGCCAAGGCTTGATATAATACGTCTGGGACGTAGCGGCAAAGCCCCCGCACGCGACGGCAAGCGCCGCCGCCAATATGGAATTGATATTCTTCATGATGCGATACTAGCACAAAGCAAAGGTGTTTGCAACATTTTTCAAGGGGTGCGGAATTTAATGAAGGGGTGTGCAATTGCGAATTGAAAAATGTTGCGCGATCTTATGCGTTTTGGTAGTATGGGCACGATTGGAGAATTGCGAGATGAAAAGATACGGCGTTTACATGGCGGCGGTTGCGGCGGCAATGATGGCGGCAGGATGCGCGACACAGAAAGGGAGCGAGGGAAAAACTCTAGCGCGGATTGGAGACCCGTATTTTGCGAATGTCGATTCAAAGGCGAACGTATATGCCCGCCAGGCGCAGACGGGCGTGCTGAAGATTGCGGTGATGCCGCTGAAGGCTTCCACGGAACTTATCGGCTCTTCGGTATCGGACATGGTGGTGACGGAATTGCTGCGGACGCAAAAGTATTCGCTGGTCGAGCGCGGGCAGATGAAGAACGTCCTGAACGAAACCGAACTTGCGATGGCGGGGCTTTCCGAAGCGCAAGCCGTGGAAGCGGCAAAGATGCTCGGCGCGGAAGCGGTGGTGATCGGCACGGTGGACGAGTATTCCACCCAGGCGAAAGGCGGCGCGACGTTTGCCGTGGCGGGGCTTTCGATAAGGCTAATCGACTGCTCCAACGGACGCGTGGTGTGGAGTGCGGATCTTGCAAAGATGGCGCAGAAGGCGGAGACACCGCTTGCCGCACACGCCCGCGACGTGGTGCACGAACTTGTCTCCGGGTTGTATCAGAACCTCACGGGACAGGCGGGAGGGCTGCCGCCTCCGCCGCCGACGGGGCTTGCAATCGGCGAGATGGGATTGCGCGAGGCCGTGCTGACGTGGGACAAAACGCCGTTTGCCGCAACCTACCGTATCGACCGCGCCGTGGACGAGGAAGGCCCGTTCGTGCCGGTGGGCAACGCGTCGGCGCAGAGCGGCACGTTCCGCGATACGAAAGGTTTGAAGGACGCGACGGTCTATTATTATAGAGTAGTGGGCGTGGGGAGAAGCGGAACGGCGAGCGACCCTTCCCAAACGCTTGAGACGATGACCGCGCCGCCGCCGGATGCGCCGGGTGCGCCGGAGGTGACAGGTGTTTCGTCAAGATGCGTGATGCTCGCATGGGGCGCGTCGAAGTCGGACGGAGTGAATGCGTATCGCGTAGAGCGCACGGCGGACGGCGTGACGTGGAAAAACGCCGGCACGGCAAGGACGGCGGAGTTCCGCGACGGCGGCAGGGCAGGGTGCGATTTGGGGGACTCCGCCACGTATATCTACAGGATAGTTGCAGTAAATCGCGTGGGAGCGGAGAGCGAGCCTTCGCAAACCGTCCAAGCCGTAACGCCTCCGCCGCCGGGCAAGACGGAAGGTTTTGCGGCAGAGACGGACGAAGTGCGGTGCGTTCCGCTTGCGTGGACGGCATTGGACGAGGCGGACGTGGCGGGATATGAAATAGAACGCGCGGCAAAGACCGGAGCGTTTGCAAAGATTGCCACGGTGAAAGGAAAAGACAAGGCGGAATACAAGGATGCCAATCTTGCGGACGGAGCAGAATTCCGCTATCGCGTTAGGGCGTTCACGGAGCCGGGTGCGAAGGGCGAGTGGTCGGACGAAACTGCGGCTGCTACGAAGCCGCTGCCGAAAGTTCCGGATGGACTTGCCGCAACGAAGGACGAACCGGGGCGCGTTGCGGTGCGATGGAACGCGAATGAGGAGGAGTTCGTGACGGGCTACAAACTCGAGGCGAAAGGCACGGGCGGTTTTGCAAGATGGAAAACCATTGCAAGCACTCCGCAGTGCGAAGGAACCGATGCGGGGCTTGCGCCGGGCGAGGTGAAGCAATATCGCGTGAAGGCCGTGGACAGGTACGGACGCGAGAGCGCGTGGTCGATGCAAGCACAAGGTTGCGCAAGGCCGCTGCCGAGCGCGCCGGGAAATGTGAGAGCAAGCGGCAGGAAGATTGCATGGAGCGCGGTGAAGGATGCCTCGGAATACAAGATCTACAAAAAGAAGTTCGTGGGGACGGATTTCATAATGGCGGTGAAGAATACCGAAGCCGAGTTGCCGCCGGAGATCGAGGGCGGGATTGACGTGGTGGTGACAACCATCGACAAGTGCAATCTGGAGTCGAAAGCGTCGGAGAAAGTGCGGGTGGGCCAATGAAGCGCATTGCGATGTTGCTTGCCGCAGCGGCCGCGCTGGCGGCATTCGCGGACGACGAGGCGTGGTACAAGGCTCGTGGCGAGGCGGATGCGAAAATCGACAAATACGCCGCAGCGGTGAAGGGTGGAGACGCCGCAGAAATACGCAACGCGATGCTGGAGGTGCAGAACGATCCGATTGCGGTGCAGCGCTTCAACCAGCGCGACGATGCGGCATCCGAAGCGTTGCGGCAGAAGTTCAAGAGCGATACTGACGCGATAAAGGATGCGGCGAAAGCGGATATTCGCAAGAAAACGGTCGAGGATTGGAACGCGAAGCATCCCGAAAAGCAGATAACGGAGAAAGAGGTAAATTTCTTCGAGGCGACGAACAAGGCCAAACCGGGAGCGCAGACTAAAACAAAGATTTCGCAAGACTGGGACGTGACGGTGCAGGTGCAGACGGGGACGGATGCGAAGACGGACAAGCCGATATATACGGACGTGTCGTACAGGGATGCGGAGGGGACTGTCAACGAAGCGTACCGCAAGGCGGCGGGTGGGGATAAACAGTTCGGGTCGAAAAGCGCGAAGGAGGTGGCGGACGCATACGGAGTTACTACGACATCGAAGAACCATCCGGAGGCGTATCGCGGGGATGCGAAGCAGCTTCTTGACAAGACACGCGCCGGAGAGCATTATGCCGACAGCGAAAGTTTCTCCGAGATCGCGCAATACAAGGCGACGGAGGCAAAGGCCAAAGGCGCGGAGGCGGCGGCGAAAACCGGCAACGCGTCCAAGGCGATGCAAGGCGAATACGAAGAGTTCCGCCAGGCCTACAAACAGTACGACAACATCGTGAAGACGCAGGTCGAGGCGAAGGGCGGCAAGGTGCCGGAAAAGATTGCCGAGGGGATGGAGATTTACAGGAAGGTGACGAATTTCGAGATGTCGCCGGACGAGGCAAAGGCCGCATTGAAGAACCTCGGCGAAACGACCGAGACGATGACGAAGAAAACGATGGACATCGTGGAGGCCGCAAACAAGTTGAAAGCGCCACGTGCGCCGGAGGTGAAAAAGCCAATATCGCTTGCGAAAGACCCGGTGAAGCCTACGGCTCCCGATGCGCCGGCCAAGCCTGGCGCGGCGACCTCGAAACTCAAGGAAGTCGGAGACGCGCTGGGGACTGTGCAGAATGTGCTCCAATACGGCGAGCGGGCGAAGGAATTTACGGATGCGGCGAATGAGGGCGACTACGAAGGCGTGAAGGAGGCCGTGAAAGGGACTGTCAAGGATGTAGCGAGCGATCTTACGCTTGGCGCGACAGGCGCGGCGGAGAACGTGTACGGCGCCGGCAAGGAGGCGAAGGAGTATTGGAGCGAGACGAAAAAACTCAACGATACGACGATGAAGGACGAGCGCGAGCAGGAAATCGTGAAGGATCTGCATTCGCAGGGCTACACTGTGGACGAGGCGCGGGAGATGGCGAAGGAGTATCTTGGAGGAGATACGCGGCGCGTGGAGCAAGAGTATGAAAAAATGGGCAAGGACGTGCCGGAGGAGAAAAGCGTCAACCAGACATGGGGAGAGACGGCGGAGACGTTGAAGAATTACGCGGGCGACGTGGCGGGGGCGCCGGGAGAGCTTGCGAAGGGTGTCGGAAAGCAGATTGCGAACGTTGCAGAGGGCGTGAAGGATGCAGTGGAAATCGGCGCGGGGCTGACGGAGAGCGGCGTTGCGGGCGAGGTCGTGGACAAAGTAAAGGAAAACTGGTCGGGAGAAAATCTCGGCGCGGGCGCGGAGGTTGTGGGGCAGGCGATTTCGGAGAGCGCAAGCGAGGCGGTCGAGAGCGTGAAGGAATGGTTCGGCGCAGATGAAACGACGATCGAAAAAGAGCGCATAGTGGATTCGCTGACGAAGCAAGGTGCGACGAAGGAGGAGGCAGAAAAAGTTGCGGAGAAGTATCAGCGCGAAAAGGAGGAGAGCGCGTCGGGGTATTCGTCGGCATTGCGCGACTTCAAAAAGGAACTCGACGAAAAGAGCGACGCGGAGAAGGCCGCGAACATAAAAGAGCAGATCGTCGATTTGCAGGACAAGGTGCGCGAGGGCGACGAGGACGCGGCAAGAAAAATGAAGGAGCTTACGGAAAAGTACAAGGAATACAAGGCGCGGGCGAACGAGTTGAAGAATGCGGAGGGCGGAACGCTGCCGCCGCCTGGCGAGGAGGACAGCATCGCGGACAAGGTCGAGGGCGGTTCGCTCGGCAAATTCATGGAGGAGCGCGAACAGGAGGAAGAGGAGAAGTCCGATGCCGTAACCGCGTTTGCAAAGGAGATTGCGAAGGAGCGCGAGCAGGAGGTGAAGAACGAAGCGGCGGACGATTCGGCAAGGCAGGTGCGCAACCAGGGCGCGGATGCGGCGGAGCAGACGCGGCGGGAAACAGAGGCGAACGCGGCGGCGCAGCAGAAGGCCGATTCGTGGTCAACTGCAATCGCAAACGGCGTGCAGACGAGCGTGGAGACGGGGCTTGGCTCGTTCGGCGGTGCGCTAGGACGCGGCGCGGGCGATGCGCTTGCGGGAAAACTTTTCGACGACAAGACGCCTCATCACGGCGGCGGAGACCATCACGGGCATTCAGGCGGAGGTGGCGAAAAAACGTCCGCGCCGTCCGGGGAGGCTAAAGCTCCCGCAACGGATGAAAAAACGCCAGCCGCTTCAGAGAATGGAGCAAAGCAGGAAACGAAAGCAAAGGAACCGAAAAAGGCCGCCGCCTCTTCGAGCAAATCGACCGACAAGAAACAGCCCGCCTCCGGCGACAAATGCGCGAGTTGCGGCAAGGGCGGCGCGATATGGGAGTCGGGCGGCAAGATGTATTGCACCGTCTGCTGGGACAAGATGTACCATTCCGGCAAGACGATTACGAAAACGAAGAACGCAAACGGCACTCCCGCATCAAGCAAATCATCGAAAGCGACAGACACGAAGGACAAATCCAAAAATACAGGCGGCGGCAAAGGTTCGTCTTCCCTCAGAAAAGGCTCATGGACGATATGACGGCGGCAGAGTCCCTCTGTTGACCAGAGGTGATGGACTTGCTATAATCTGCGGCAGGATGAAGAGGGTGATGAAATTGGCGGTTGTGGCAGCAGCGATATTGCTGGCGATGCCTTTGGCCGCAGTTGCGGCGGTGCGGTTTGCAACGGAAGCGTTGCCGCCATCGGAATATGCCGATACAGAGGTTTCTGCGCAATATGCCATTGATACCGGCGCGGGTTATGCAGTCCGCGCCGCTGCCGTTCTTCCCCAAAAGACTTCTGTAGACAAGGAAGCAGTTTGCTGTTTCTTTCAACACAGCGCCCACAGAAATCGCACAGAGAGCCACAGATCCCGTGTTTCTCTGTGGGGATTCTGTGGTATCTGTGTTGAAAGCATCTCCCGGCAGGCATTACGGTGCGCGGACGGGATGCGGCTGCGGAGCGGATTATCGCCGAAGCGATGCGAGCAGGGTTTGCGGTGAAGGTGAGGTAAGGCGTGAAAAGAATCCTCCGCAATCTTGCAAAACGTGTCACCGTTCGGCAGGTGTTGGTGTCAATGATGGTTGCCGGAAGTGTCATGTACGGAGGGAGCAAAGGCAAGGCGAGGCAACGCATTCGCGCAATTGCGCGTAGAATCGCAACCGTGCAACCTTCCGGGGCGGAGTTCTTCGCATCCAACTGGAACATGCGCGGGGCGTGGCGCGATTCGATGAAAATCGAGTTTGAAAACGGTTGGGTGTTCCCGCATGGCAGCAATCATCTTGAAAGCGTGGAGGTGATGGCATGGGGAGAGGTGCGGACGCGGCACGATGACACGAATGCGATTGCATCAATAGGGATGCCGCTTGCAATCGTACCGGGGCTGACGGTGTTCGCGCAGGAACTCACGCCATCGAACTCGTAT
>JAFVCR010000200.1 GCA_017479035.1 Kiritimatiellia bacterium
ATGAATATAGGCGACACGGGCGAGCGCGGCTACCACCATTTGGTGTATGAAGTGGTGGACAACTCCATCGACGAGGCACTTGCGGGCTACTGCACGCAGGTGGATGTGACGATCAATCCCGACGGGAGCGTATCTGTGGCGGACAACGGGCGCGGAATACCCGTGGACATGCACCCCACAGAGCATCGACCCGCACTAGAGGTGGTTCTCACCGTTCTGCATGCCGGCGGTAAGTTCGACGGCTCCAACTACAAGGTTTCGGGCGGGTTGCACGGCGTGGGCGTGAGCTGCGTGAATGCGCTTTCCGAATGGCTGGAGGTGGAAGTGAAGCGCGGCGGCAAACTCTACCGTCAGCGTTATTCGCGCGGCAAGCCCACTACTGAACTGCAAGTGGTGGGAGATGCCGCAGACACGGGCACGAAGGTGACGTTCTTCCCCGACCACACCATTTTCACCTGCCGCGCGTTCAAGTGGGAAATACTCGTGAACCGTTTGCGAGAACTGGCGTTCCTCAACAAGGGCGTGCGCATACATTTCAAGGATGAAGAGAGCGAAATCGGCCACGATGAAACGTTCCATTACGAGGGCGGGCTGGACGAGTTCACTGCGTTCCTCAACAAGAACAAAACTGCGCTTTCGCCGGTGATGCATTTCGAAGGGCAGAAGGAAGTGGCGCGGCTGGACGGCACCTACACCATAATGGCGGAGGTGTCCATGCAATATACGGACACGTTCACCACCATTGAGCAGACCTACTGCAACAACATCCACACCATTGAGGGAGGCACGCATCTTTCGGGCTTCCGCAGGGCGTTGACATCCACCATCAACAAATACGGCACAGAGGCGAAACTCATCAAGGAGAAGGATTCCCTCAACGGCGACGACATGCGCGAGGGGCTAACCGTGATAGTGTCGGTAAAAGTGCCGCAGCCGCAGTTCGAGGGGCAGACGAAGACGAAACTCGGCAACGGCGAAGTGGAAGGCATAGTGGCGAGCATCGTGAACGACAAGTTGATGACGTTCTTCGAGGAGAATCCCGCCATCGCACGCACGATAATCGAAAAGACCCTTCTTGCCTACCGCGCACGCGAAGCGGCACGCGCCGCAAGGGAGTCCACCCGCAAGAAAGGCGCGTTCGACGACATCAACTTTGTGGGAAAATTGAAGGCGTGCTCCGAACGCGACCCGGAAAAGACGGAACTCTTCCTCGTGGAGGGCGACTCCGCAGGCGGTTCCGCGCAGAAAGGCCGCAACCGCGCCATACAGGCTATATTGCCGTTGCGCGGCAAGGTGCTGAACGTGGAGAAGGCGAGAATCGACAAGATGCTCGCAAACAACGAAATAAAATCCCTCATCACCGTGATAGGCTGCGGCTTTGCCGACGACTGGGATATTTCCAAAGTGCGCTACCACAAGATCATCATCATGACAGATGCCGATGTGGACGGTTCGCACATACGCACGCTGCTGTTGACGTTCTTCTATCGCAAGATGCCGGAACTAATCGAAAAAGGTTACGTATATCTAGCGCAGCCGCCGCTGTACAAGGTAGAGCGCAAGAAGAAGTCCGAATACGTCCTTACCGATGCAGACCTCACCGAGCGCTTGCTCCTGCTGGGGCTGGACGACATGACGATACGCAGGGCGGACGGGACGGTGCTTGAGAAGGATGCGGCCAAGGAACTGCTGCATCTCCTCGCAGAGATCGAACTTACCATCAAGAGCGCGTCGGAGCGCGGTTTCGCAGCCAAGGAATTGCTGGACGACGCGTCTGCGCAAGGAGGCGTGGCCTCGATGCTGCGCAAGGAGATGTCGTCCCTGGAGGGGATGGGCTTTACACGCGACGACTGGTTTGGCCATCCGGCGATCCGCGAGGCGCAGCCGGACGGCACGCCGGCGTTGTATCCCACAGTGGCGGAAGTGGCCGAAGACGGGGAAATACACGCCGTCTCCACGCTTTTGGAACTGTTGGACGCAGTCCGCGAACGCGGGCGCAAGGGGTTGACGGTGTCGCGCTTCAAGGGCTTGGGCGAAATGGACGCGGAAGAGTTGTTCGACACGACGATGGATCCGGAAAAACGCCGTCTGTTGCAGGTGAATCTCTCCGATGCCGTAAAGGCGGACCAGATGTTCTCGCTGCTGATGGGCGACGAGGTGGAGCCGCGCCGCCGCTTCATTGAGGAAAACGCGCTCAACGTGCGCAATCTCGACTTCTGACGCGCAATGGCGCAAAGGCAAAAGCAAACGGGAGGAGCGTGGTGGCTCCTCCCGTCTAGTTTGCCGGATGGGATGTTCAGAGAGTGAACGGCAAAGGCTTGCCGGCGGAGGAATGGGGGGCTATGTAGCCGATGAAGTCGCCGGGGTCTACGGAGTATACGCCGTTGTGCGTGTATCCAAGGCTGGAGACGGGAACGGATATGGAGACTTGCGCGCTTGCGCCGGGGGCGAGATCCACGCGTTTGAAGCCTTTTAGTTCACGGCGCGGGCGGACGGTGTCGGCAAGGACGTCGCGCACGTAGACCTGCACGAGTTCGCTGCCGGCGCGGGAGCCTGTGTTGGAAACGGTGGCGGTGAAGAGGAGAGTGTCGCCTACAAGTTCCACTTTTTCGTCCGAATACTCAAAGGTGGTATAGGAGAGCCCCCAACCGAAGGGATATACGCTCTCGAAGGGGATGTCGTTATAGCGGGTGGTCCAGCGTTCGCCGGGTTTGTGGGGGCGCCCGGTGGTGGTGCGCGAGTAGAATTTGGGGCATTCGCCCGTGGCTTGGGGGAAGTCGCAAGTAAGACGGCCTTGAGGGGCGGCGATGCCGGTGAGAATGTCGGCCACGCCCCAGCCGCCGGCGCCGCCGGGATTCCAAGCCATGACGATGGCATCGGCCTTGAGCGCGAGTTCCGGGATTGCGAGCGGCCGGCCGCCGAAGAGAACGGCCACGAAAGGCTTGCCGGAGGCTTTCACGATGTCGACCACTTCCGGCTGCGGCGCGGAGAGTTCGATGCGTGCGGAGGCGTTGTTCTCGCCGGACTTTTCAAGATATTCGCCGAGGCATGCCACCACTACATCCGCATCGGCGCAGGCCTTCTCAAGCGCAACGCGATCGACCTTGCCGGTGAGTGTGTAGCAGGGAGCGTATGCCACGTTTGCGCCG
>JAFVCR010000201.1 GCA_017479035.1 Kiritimatiellia bacterium
CACCCACAGTGCTTCGGCTATAGATGGCGTGAGCTGCCATCCCATGTATTTTGCAAAACGCCACACCACCACCGCCGCCGCAGTCGCATCGGGGTCGATCACGGAGACATCGCCGAAATCCTCACAGGATAGATGATGGTCGAAAGCGACAACCGGGATTTTCTGCACAAACGGGCGCACTTCCTGCGGTAGGCGTTCCACGTTTGCGCAGTCCACGGTCACAAGCAAGTCGAAGCGCTTGCGGCGTATGCGCTTGAGCGGCAGAAACTCCTTCGTGCCTTTGAGAAACGCCATTTTTCCGAGGGATTTGATGTCCGCCGCCGCCACTGCATCCACCCCCTGCGCCTTGAGCCATTCTACCACGGCTATCATCGAGCCGATCGAATCGCCGTCCGGGCTCAAATGCCCCGACACAAGCACCTTTTTCTTGCCGTCGATGAGTTGCGCCACCTTGGCGAACAATTCCTCGTCTTGGCGAGCCGGTGCTTGAGTGCCATCCGCCATCTCCGCCGGCATCTCTGCATCGTGCGTTTCGCCCGCAGCTTCAATTTCGTCTACTGGTTGTTCCATAAAGGCAGGCTCCCGCTCCCCATTCCGAGTTTTGCAAACGCCTTTTGCGTAGCAACGCGTCCCTTCTGGGTGCGCTCAATATATCCGTTCATTATCAAAAACGGCTCGTACGCTTCTTCGATGGTGTCCGGCTCTTCGCCCACGGATACCGCAATAGTGCCAAGCCCCACCGGGCCGCCGCCAAACTTCACGCAGATCGTCTCCAGAATGCGCACGTCCATTTCATCCAGCCCGTCCTCCTCTATCTCAAGAAGAGCAAGAGAGTCCACCGCCACTTTGCCGGTGATGATATTGTCGGCGCGGATTTGCGCGTAATCGCGCACACGCCGCAGGAGATTATTGGCGATGCGCGGCGTGCCGCGCGAACGGCGGGCGATTTCCATCGCGCCGCCACGCTCCACGCCCACGCCAAGTTTTGCCGCGCTTTTTTCCACTATGTCCGCAAGTTGCTCCGCACGATAGTAGTCAAGCCTGTTCACAAGCCCGAAACGCGCACGCAACGGCGCGGCGATTAGACCGATGCGGGTGGTGGCACCCACCAGCGTAAAACGCGGCAGATCCAGCCGAACACTGCGTGCATTGGGGCCCTGGTCTATCATTATGTCGATCGCAAAATCCTCCATTGCGGAATAGAGGTATTCTTCAACAGTTTTCGCCATGCGATGGATTTCGTCTATGAACACAATATCGCCTGGTTCGAGGCTTGTGAGCAAACCTGCGAGGTCGCCGGGTTTGGAGAGTACAGGGCCGGATGTGGTTTTCACGCGTACGCCCATAGCCTCGCCAAGTATGTACGATAGCGTAGTTTTGCCAAGGCCGGGCGGCCCGGAGAAAAGGACGTGATCCAGCGTCTCGCCGCGCATCTTGGCAGCTTCAACTGCAAGCATGAGACGGTCGCGTATTTTGTCCTGCCCTACAAAATCGGAAAACTGCGATGGACGCAACGTGTTGTCGAACACGCTGTTGCGCCGGTTTAGTTCGTCTGACGCGCGTTGATTGCTCAAAGGAACACCCCCAGTGCGGCATTGAGGACAAGTATCCCTCCCGCAGCGGCGAGAGTTGCAGCGAATATGCGGAAACGGGCGGGGGAAGCCGTGAGCCACGTCATCGCCCGGCGGATGTGCCACGGGTAGAACATGCCGAACATTCCAATTATCGCAAGAACGTAGCAAAACACCACCACCGGCAGTTTGCACGGCGAAGGCTCCATGCGCAGCAGCGGGAACACTTCGGCGGGCACAAGCATGAATATGGCGGACATGGCGCGTATGGGCAGCAGATTCGCCATCCACCATATCGTCAATACAGACAGCACCACCGCGAGTATCCACAATTCGCCGGGGAATACCTTGAGGTAGCGGTCGAACACTTCAATGCCAATCGTATCGAGCTCATGCGCAGTCCACAGCCATGCGACAGGAACGAGGATGAATGATGCAATCTCCGCGCGCGCGAAAGCCATGAACCGTGCCGCCGCAGTTGAAGGTCTTGCGGCGGCCAATGCGCCCAACACCGCTAAAGGCAGGCCAAACGTCAATGATAGCCAAATCATGCCTCTCATACTACCATAATTACCCCGTTCATGCAAGAAGTTATCTCCCGCCCTTTCCCACGCACCTGCCGTGCAATCATGCAAACGGTTCGAGACTGCGGGAAAGTATCCCGTGCATGTGGGCTATGGCAAGCCCGTAGTTGACGACCGGCACGTTCTCGGCTGAGGCCTGCCGCAGCCGAGAAGCCATCGCGGCCGCATTCAGCATGCATCCGCCACAATGCACCACAAGGCGATACGGCGCAAGATCCTGTGGAAATTCGTTGCCGGAGGTGAACTCGAATACAATTTTTGCACCTTTTGCGAATGCGGTTATCCATTTGGGGAGTTTTTCGGTGCCGATGTCCCCGCACTGGCGGTGGTGCGTGCAGCCTTCCGAAATCAGCACCCTGTCGCCGTCTTTGAGTGTTTCGAGTGTTTTCGCTCCGGCCGCAAGTTGCGCAAGGTCGCCCTTGTAGCGCGCAAAAAGTATCGAGAAAGACGTGAGCGGCTGCTCTTTCGGCAAAATGGAATCGACGCGCCCGAACACCTGCGAATCCGTCACCACTATGCGCGGCTTGCGCGGCAGCGATGCGTAAATCGCCGCGAGTTCCTCCGGCTGGCACACGATGGCGGTGGCGTGTGCGCCTAGAATGTCCCGCAAAACCTGCTGCTGCGGCAGGATGATGCGCCCCTTCGGCGCGGCGGCATCTATCGGCACCACCATCATTGCAATATCGCCCTCGCAAAGCAGATCGGCGATGAGGTGCCGGGACTCTTTCGCGTTCGCCTTTGCGGTTTTGGCGATAAGTTCCTTGAGTCCGGCGATGTTCTGCCCTGTTTTGGATGAGACGCAAATGCCGTCCTTGCGGGCGCAAGGATGCAGGTCGGCCTTAGTATATGCATTTACATACGGCACGCCGCGCTCTTGCAATTCCTTTTCGAGATCGTCAATCAGTGCACTCGCCGGTGCGGCGGCATCCCTGACGACAACGGCAACATCTATCTGCGCGATGATTTCCCGCGCTTTTGCCACCCGCATCTTGCCGAGTTCGCCTTCGTCGTCAAGCCCGGGAGTGTCGATAATCACCACCGGCCCGAGCGGCAGCAATTCCATAGACTTGCGCACGGGGTCGGTGGTAGTGCCTTTTACATCGCTCACGAGCGCTAGATTCTGCCCAGTCACCGCATTCACGAGCGACGACTTCCCGGCATTGCGCAACCCGAAAAATCCTATCGCAACACGCTCTCCGGACGGTACTTCATTCATGGACGGCACGGCAAAACTCCTCAAAAACGGAAGTCGCGGCGGTTGGAGCCTTTGATCGCTTCGATGTTTTCGGCGGCGATCTGGCGCACCTTCTCTTTCGGGATGCGGTTCAATTCGTCCGCTATCATCTTGAAGCCGACCTCTTTCGTGGCAGGAGAGGCGTAATCGACGAGATATTCCGTGAGCGTCATTAGCGCGTTGGGATGGCAGCAATTGAGAATCTGCCCGCTCTTGCAAAGGCTCATGAACCTGTCGCCAGTGCGTCCTTCACGATAGCAGGCGGTGCAGAAGGACGGGATGTGGCCACTTTCCATGAGCCAACGCACGACATCGTCCAGCGTGCGCTGGTCGGAAACATCGAACTGTTCAGTGTCGTGCGGGCGAGCCTCCTGCGTGTAGCCACCCACCGACGTGCGCGAGCCGCCGGATACTTGCGAAACGCCCACGCGCAGCATCTTCGAGCGCACGGCCTCGCTTTCGCGGGTGGATACTATCATGCCCGTGTAAGGGACGGCGAGGCGGATGCAGGCGGCGATTTTGGTGAATGTTTCGTCCGAAATGCCGTTGTCGAACGAGTCGTGGTCGATGTCGTCGGCCTTTTTCACACGAGGGACGCTAATCGTGTGCGGGCCTACGCCGTGGACGGCTTCGAGGTGTTCGGCGTGCATGATGAGCCCGGCGAACTCGTATTTGTAGCCCTCGAGGCCGAAAAGAACGCCAAGCCCCACATCGTCGATGCCGCCTTGCATGGCGCGGTCCATCGCTTCGGTGTGGTAGTTGTAGTCGTGCTTGGGGCCCGTGGGGTGGAGTTCCTCGTAGCGTTTTTTGTTGTAGGTCTCCTGGAAAAGGATGTATGTGCCGATGCCAGCGTCCTTGAGTTTCCGGTAGTTTTCCACCGTCGTAGCGGCGATGTTGACGTTCACGCGGCGGATGTCACCATTCTTGTGGTGGACGGAGTATATGGTTTTGATGCAGTCGAGGATGTATTCTATAGGGTTGTTCTTGGGGTCTTCACCTGCCTCGATTGCAAGACGCTTGTGACCCATGTCCTGCAAGGCTATAACCTCGGCCTTGACCTCCTCCTGCGTGAGTTTCTTGCGCGGCATCGTCTTGTTCTTGAGATGGTAGGGACAGTAGAGGCAGCCGTTGATGCAGTAGTTGGAAAGATACAGCGGCGCGAAGATCACAATGCGGTTACCGTAGAAAGCAAGTTTAATTTCCTCGGCGGCGGCGTACATCTTCTCTACAAGGTCGGGTTCGTCGCAAGCGAGAAGGACGCTCGCCTCGCGGTGCGTCAATCCCGCGCAGACGCATCCGTTCCCTTTCTTGACGGGTCGCGCCTTCTCTATTATCGACTCTATCAGCGCGCGGTTCGCCTTGTTGGCTTCGGCATATTCCAGCGTGGCGCGTATTTCGGCGTCGTTTATGAACTCGTCTGCGATGGACGAGGATGCATCGTACTTGAACATTTGAACCTTCTTCTCGTTTATTGCGGTTCATTATACCACTTTTTCCCGCGTTTGTGTAAAATTTTTACGACATATTTATACTTGCGCACCGCGCCGGGATATTATGGAATAATGCCATATAGTTCGTGCCGGGAGGCATGGACGCTTTTACGGAAATCGTGGTCAATCGTTTGCCCGACATTTATGCATCGTTATGAAGACTGTGATGGGATGGTTGCACGGCGTGCGCGGCGCATTCGCGTGCTGGAGCGAGGCGGAGGGGGAACTGCTCTTTCCCAAATGCGGTTACGATGCAGACGAAACCGCACCACGCGGGCGGAGATTCCCCGCTAGGCGACTTCTCCTTGATATTCCGAAAGTATGCGGCTTCCTGTCCAAAAATTTGGTAGTTCGAATTAATCTATTTGAAAGACCAAATTTTTTGCACGCAATGTTGTACGCAGATGGCGGCGCAAAGGCGCATACTTGCGCTTTTTACTCGAATTTTTGCGCAGGGGTTGCAAAATAGGCGTTTTTTTGGTAGAATGCCATCTCAATTTGACCAACAACAAGGAAGCAGAAAATGAAAATGATGTGGCAGCCCAGCAAAATCAAACGCGCGCGCAAAATAGGTTTCCGCGCACGCAAGGCAACGAAGGGCGGGCGCAAAGTGCTTGCAAATCGCCGTCGCCAGGGTCGCAAACGCCTCACGCAGGTCTAACAATAAAATAGCCGTTGAGGTTTTGCGGTTTGCCGTTGTTCTGCGGGGTTGCAAACTGCAAACCGCAACGGCAGAGCGCCATGCAGAAATTCCCGGACGCAAGGGTGCTTGACGAGGGCAGCCCCGTCAAGGGACGGTATACAGTTGCGTGGATATTGCGCATGGATGCCGGTGCGCCGTCGCGTGCGGGTGCGATTGTTTCCAAAAGGACGTTCCACGATGCGGTGGATCGCAACCGGGCGAAGAGGCTTCTGCGCGAAGCGTTTTTCCTGGAGTGCGCCAATATGCCGCAGGGGTTTGCATGGGTATTGATTGCACGACGGGCGATTGCTGGCAGGAAATGCCAGGACGTGCGGCGGGATCTGCGGGATATAGCCAGAAAAGCGGCGGAAGGAAGATGGTCGCCAAAGCATTGATATGGTGCGTAAGAGCGTATCAATTGTTGGCAAGCCCGCTGAAAGGCGCAGGGATATGCAGGTTCCGGCCGACGTGTTCCAATTATGCGATAGAAGCGTTGCGGGTGCATGGTGCACTGAAGGGGCTTGTGCTGACAATGTGGCGGATACTGCGGTGCAATCCGTGGGGCGGTAGCGGTTTCGACCCCGTGCCGGCAAAGGGGAAATGGAAAAGCGGACTGAAAGAAAATGAACAAGACTGAAAAAATCATTGCGGCGCTGCTGGGGTGCTTCCTGGCATTTTTGGTCGTGAAAGACTACCGTGCGGCGAAAGATGCGGCGACAAGAAAGCCTGTGCAGAAGCAGCAGGTGCAGAACACAGCCCAGCGGCAGGGTGCAACGGCGGAAAAGAAGGCGGATGCCGCCTTGCAGAGCGCAACAGCCCCGGCATATACTCCGGAGGTGCCGGAAGAACGAGTGGTGCTTGAAAACGGATTCGTGCGACTTGAATTGACGAGCCACGGCGCGGCGGCGGTAAAGGAAACGTTGTTGCACTATGGCGAAAAGACTGGCGAAATCGGAGAGGACAATCCGCCAGTAACGCTGGTTTTCTCCAGACATCCTCTCTTCGCAGTAGATGGTGTGGAAGGTCTCCCCGCCAATCTTGCATGGGAAGTGGCGGAGAAGACCGATACGAACGCGGTCTTCAAAAGCGCATTCGGCACGAGGACAGTTTCTCTGGGCGAAGACTACACCATCACGCTGGAAGAAGATTTCAACGATGCCTCGCCGGACGGGGTTTATCGGTTGGCACTTGGGACGATGACGCTAGGCGCGAGCAAAAACGGCGTGCTTGCCGTAGATTCCAAAACTGCGCAGACGCCAGAGCAGAAATCCAAAGTAATGCACTATGATGAAGAAGAACCGCTGAAATCGTATCTCGTGGCGGGCGTGGGCGGATGCGGCGGATGCGGTGCGGCCAATTCCTCTGCATTTCCCGCAAACGGCGCAGTGCCGGTGCACGGGCAACAGGTGTGGATTGCATTGAAAAACAGATTTTTCGTAACGGCTCTCACCGATGCAGGGCGGCACAATACGGGTTTCGACACGTATATCGAGCGCGACGTGAATGCAAAAGAATACCGCACGAAGAGCATTGCAGTATCGGCACGATTCAAGGGTCTTGAGAGCAAACGGTCATTTACCGTATACGCAGGACCGAAGGAGCAGAGCCGTTTGTGGGATCTTGGCATGAAAGACGTGATGGAGTTCGGCATGTGGAGATGGGTGTGCTATCCTATGGTGGCGATACTCAATTTCTTCCACGCGATCGTGCCCAACTACGG
>JAFVCR010000202.1 GCA_017479035.1 Kiritimatiellia bacterium
ACCGGGGGTTCTGCTACGCTCCACCCCCGTCTGTGATCTTATCGCCGCTTCGCGGCTTAAAAACTTCGTGGACTTTGTGTGAGGCTTTATGCTCTGCCGCCCGGGTATTTCCACTAGGCTCTGGAGAGGCATCAAAGCCGTAAACGAACTGGCAAGGAGATGGCTGCGAGATATAAAGTATCGATAGATGAGATATAAAGTATCGATACTTTTCACTCAAAGTATCGATACTTTGCATCTCGCAGAGCGCGAAAGCACCATTTGCGATGCCCGGGAGCGATTGGCGGGTTGACAAAAAAAGTTTTTTATGGTAAACTTCTGCACAAGATTGCTGGAGGGAGGCGTATCTTATAGGCGGTGTGTGCAAGCGAGGAGGTGGCGATGGCGACCAGTGCGGATTTGGCGGGGGCGAGAGGGCCTGTGAGATTGGGAATTCTCGGTGCGGGGCGTGCGGTGCGGGGGTATCATATCCCCGCAATACAGGCGTTGCCGGAACTTTTTGCGATAACTGCGGTATGCGACGTACTTAAAGACAGGCGCGATACGCTTGGCGGTATTTATCCCGATGCACAACTCTACAGACGCGAGAGGGATATATTCGACGATCCAAACGTGGACGTGGTGCTTGTGGCTACACCTTCGTCCAATCATGAAGAGCACATCCGTGCGGCTCTTGCGCAGAACAAATGGGTTGTGGCGGAAAGCCCTGTTGCGATGTCCTACGAAGGTGCGCAGTTGTTGAAAGCGGCGGCGCAGCGGGCTAGGGGACGGCTGCTGCCGGTTGTGAGAGGGCTTTTCGAGCCGGAATTCCTGCTTGCCAAACGTGTGCGGGGCGACAAGCGCTTGGGGGAAATCTACTCCGTTGCGGTTAGGCGCAGCGACTACTTGCGGCGCGATGATTGGCAGAGCGTGCAGCGATGCGGCGGCGGGGCTGCATGGTATGCTGCACCCGATGCGTTGGCGCAGACGATTGCGTTGATTGGTGCGCCGCCAGTGAACCTGTGGAGCGATCTCAAACGGATAGCGGCCACGGGCGATGCGGAGGATTTCGTGCAGATGCGCCTCAAGACGCGCGACGGCTTGACTGGCGGCATCGACATAAACGGCGGGCGAATACCTCCATTTCCGCCGCAAATCGAGATCGCCGGAGCGAAGGGAGAGTTTTTTGCAGAGGCGGGTGCAACGGAAGGCACGCTGCGCATTATAGACCCGAAGACGAATTTCCCGCGCCGCAGAGCCAGCGTGCGCACGCCGGACTTGGGCGACCGCCACGAAAAGTTTGAAGTCCTCGATGTGCCTGTGGCGCTTGATGCGGAGGATATGGAGGATGTTGGCGCACAGGCGTTTTGGAAAGCGGTTTACATGACAGTGGCGCGTGCGGCGGAGTTCCCCGTTTCGCTGGACGATACGGTGGAGATCATCCGCTATTTGCAGATAGCAAAGAAATCGTCGCCATTTGCATCTTGATATATCGCGCAATCAGTGCTATAATACGACCCATATGCGAAAAAGAGGCAAAAAGACTGCTCCAGACATGGTGCGCGTGGCCGCGCTGGTAAAAGATCTGCTTGTGGAACTAGGCGAAGATCCCGCCCGCGATGGACTTCTGAAAACCCCGGAGCGCGTGGCCAGAAGCCTCGCTTTCCTCACGAAAGGCTATTCGGAAACTCCGCAGGAGGTATTGAACGATGCCGTGTTCGATGCCGGGGCGAACCACATGGTGGTGCTAAAGGATATAGAAACGTATTCGATGTGCGAGCACCACATGCTGCCGTTCTTCGGGACGTGCGCCGTGGGATACATCTCCCGCGACAAGGTGATCGGCGTATCGAAGATCGCACGCATCGTGGACGTGTTCGCCCGCCGGCTCCAGATACAGGAACGCCTCACCGAGCAGGTCGCAGATGCGATAATGGACGTGACGGGCGCGGAGGGCGTGGGGGTCGTCTTCAAATGCCGCCACCTCTGCATGATGATGCGCGGCGTGGAAAAGCAGAACTCCGAAATGACCACCTCCGCGATGCTGGGTTCCTTCCGCGAAGACGAAAAGGTGCGCAGCGAATTCTTGAGCCTGATAAGGTGAACTGCCCGATGCGCTACGCCCTCTCCACGAACTTCAACAACGTCCGGCTGCAGACGGGCGAGGAAATCGCCGACGAAGCGATGGAGATGGGTTTCGATGCGCTCGAACTGGGCTTCCGCACCACGCCGGAGCAGATAGCGGGGTTCAAAAGGCGGCTGGACAGGATGCCGGTCGATTCCGTCCACGCATACGTCCCCGTGCCGCCGGGCGCGCCGAGCGGCCATCCCGAACTGTATAAATTGACTTCGAGAGACGAGAACGAACGTGCGCTTGCAAGGATATTCCTTAAAAAGACATTCGCCTGCGCGGCGGATCTGGGCGCGAAGACGGTGGTGTTCCATGCAGGATACGTGCCGCTCGATACGCTCTTCGGCAATCTGTTCAGCAAAGCTACGAAACTGCGCGTGAAGCGCGGCGCGAAAATCTACGACCGCTTCAAAAAGGAACTCGACGCGCTGCTGCCGGAGCTGCAGAAACACGGCCTGACGCTGGGGCTCGAAAATCTGCCGAGGCAGGAAGGCTTCCCGGACGTTGCGGAGGCGGAGCGGCTGATGGAGGATTACAAAGGCGCACCCGTCAAACTCTGGTTCGACACCGGCCACGCGCGAGTGCGCGAATGCCGCAAGTGGAGCCTTCCTGCCACGGAGGTGGCTATGCGGCTCAAAGACCACATCTGCGGGATGCATTTGAACGATGTGAAAGACATCCATGACGACCACCGCCAGCCGGGCTGGGGGAATGTGGATTTCGCCGCGCTCGCGCCGCTTGCGCAAAAGGACGGTTTTCTGCGCGTCTTTGAGCCGCATGAGCCGGTGACGGTTGCGGAACTCGCGGAATCTCTCAAGACGATCCGCAAAATGTGGAGCAT